>CAZZWY010000609.1:0-2762 GCA_964657785.1 uncultured Acetobacteraceae bacterium | reverse complement strand
CTGGGCGCGCTGCGCGGCACTCGCGAGATGGCTGTCCATCGTCACGATGACGACGCGGATCGAGGGCGTGCGCGGCGCCGACTTCATCGTCGACGGGCCGTCAACCTTCGGCACGAGGCTAGCGACTGAAATGCGCTTTGGCGTCATAGAGGGTCTCGACGGTGATCAGCGGCATGCCGCGGTCGGTGGCGTAGCGCTCGGTGTTGCGGCGCGCCTTGCCACGAACGAAGAACGGAATCTTGCGGAGCTCGCGCTCGGCCTCGGGCGCCCAAGCGGCCAGGACGATCGTCGCGGCTTCGTCGCCGGCGCCGGCTGGCAGCGCCGCCGTCGCCTTACCGCCGAGATGCGACGGCGCGGCGTCGGCGTGGAACTCGAAGTCGCCGCGGAACATGCCGATCAGGTGTTCCTCGAGCCCCATCATCAGCGGGTGCACCCAGGTGTCGAAAAGCACGTTGGCGCCTTCGAAACCCATCTGCGGCGAGTAGCGGGCCGGATGGTCCTGCACATGCACCGGCGCCGAGATCACCGCGCACGGCACGCCGAGGCGCTTGGCGATGTGGCGCTCCATCTGCGTCCCGAGGACGAGCTCGGGTTGCAGCTCGGCGACCTTCGCCTCGACCTCGAGGTAGTCGTCGGTGATCAGCGCCTCCAGACCGTAGCGCTGCGCCGCCTCGCGCACCTCGCGGGCGAATTCGCGGCTGTAGGTGCCGAGGCCGACGACGGTGAAGCCGAACTCGTCGGCGGCGACGCGGGCGGCGGCGACCGCGTGCGTCGCATCGCCGAACACGAAGACGCGCTTGCCGGTCAGGTAGGTCGAGTCGACCGAGCGCGAGTACCAGACCGAGCGCGAATCGCCTTCCAGCTCGGCGCCCGTCGGGATGCCGGCCAGCGCACCGACCTCGGCGATGAACGCCCGCGTGGCGGCGACGCCGATCGGGATCGTCTTCGTGAACGGCTGGCCGAAGGTGCGGGCGAGCCAATTCGCGGCGAGCGCGCCGGTCTCCGGATAGAGCACGACGTTGAAATCGGCCTCGCCGAGGTGGGCGAGGTCGTCGGCACTCGCGCCGAGCGGTGCGACGGTCTGCACGTCGATGCCGATGCCGTCGAGCAGCCGGGTGATCTCGCGGACGTCGTCGCGGTGACGGAAGCCGAGGGCGGTCGGCCCGAGCAGGTTGCAGCGCGGCCGTTCGCCGGCGGCCCTCGGCGGGCGCGGCGTGCCACGCGCCGGCGCGTTCGGGCCGGCGAGCGTGCGCACGAGCTGATAGAAGGTCTCGGAGGCGCCCCAGTTTTCCTTGCGCTGGTAGGACGGCAGTTCGAGCGCGACCACCGGAATCGGCAGGTCGAGTGCCTTCGCGAGGCCGCCCGGATCGTCCTGGATCAGCTCGGCGGTGCACGACGCGCCGACCAGCATCGCCTTCGGCCGGAAGCGCTCGAACGCGTCGCGGGCGGCGTTCTTGAAGAGCTCGGCGGTGTCGCCGCCGAGGTCGCGCGCCTGGAAGGTGGTGTAGGTGACCGGCGGGCGCTTCGCGCGCCGCTCGATCATCGTGAAGAGCAGGTCGGCGTAGGTGTCGCCCTGCGGCGCGTGGAGGACGTAGTGCACGTCTTCGAGCGCCGTCGCGACGCGCATCGCACCGACGTGCGGCGGTCCTTCGTAGGTCCAGAGAGTCAGTTGCATGGCGGCGTGGGAATCGGTCAGGCCACGAGCATCAGCCGGCGCCGCAGCGGCCGGCTGAAGAGTTCGGCCAGGTCGGCCGCCTGGTCGTAGCCCTGGATCGGCGTGAAGACGAGCTCGATCGACCACTTGGTCGTGAAGCCTTCGGCCTCGAGCGGATTCGCCAGACCCAGGCCGCAGACGACGAGGTCGGGGGCGGCAGCGCGGCAGCGGTCGAGCTGCCGGTCGACGTCCTGGCCCTCCGACAGGGTGGTGCCCTCGGGCAGCAGCGCGAGCTCTTCGGCGAGGTGCTGACGGTGCAGGTAGGGCGAGCCGACTTCGGTGAGCTGCATGCCGAGTTCGCGGGCGAGGAAGCGGGCGATCGGGATCTCGAGCTGCGAATCGGGGAAGAAGAAGATGCGCTTGCCCGCGAGGTCGACGCGGCGCCGGGCGAGCGCCGTGCTGGCGCGCTCGCGCGCCGGCCCGGTCGCCCCGTCGAACGTGCCGGGTGCGACGCCGAACGCGTCGGCCGCGGCCTGCAGCCAGCGCGTCGTGCCTTCGACGCCGAGCGGGAACGGCGCCGCCAGCCGACGGGCGCCACGCGCCTCGAGCGCGCGGGCGGTGTCGGCGAGGAACGGCTGGGCCAGCAGGAAGACAGTGTGCGGGCCGATCGACGGCATCGCGTCGGCGCGGCGCGGCGGGAAGAACGCGACCGGGCCGATGCCGAGCTGCTCGAAGAGTCGGGCGAACTGGTCTTCGACGACATCCGCGAGGGCGCCGACGACGAGCAGCGATGCTGGAGCGTCGGCCGACGCGTCCGGCGCACCCGGCACCATCGCGGCGAGGCAGGCGTCCTCGCCCTGCGTGAACGTCGTCTCGATCCCGCTGCCCGAATAGTTGAGCACCCGCACGCCGGGGGCGAGCCGTTGCGAGAGCCGCGCTGCCGCCCGTGACAGATCGAGCTTGATCACTTCCGACGGGCAGGAGCCGACCAGGAACAGCAGCTTGATGTCGGGGCGCCGTTCGATCAGCCGGGTCACGACCCGGTCGAGTTCGGTGTTGACGTCGGCGAGGCCGGCCAGGTCGCGCTCTTCGATGATCGCGGTCGCGA
>CAZZWY010000608.1:0-2765 GCA_964657785.1 uncultured Acetobacteraceae bacterium | reverse complement strand
GCTCGCCTGCACGGACGATTCGACGCGCTCGGCGCGGAGCTCGAGCAGTGCGGGCGCGGCCGGCTCGGCCGTGGCTGCGACACGGCTCTTCGACGGGCGCTTCGCCGGTTGCGGGGCTGCCTGCGATTCGAAGTCGGCGGCGTCGAGACGCGAGGCGCGTTGGGTGGGCGGCTTGGGCAGTGGCATGGGGTTCAGGCTGGGTCACACCCACGGGGTCGCACAAGCAAAAAGCCGCACGACGGGTCGTGCGGCTTCGCGGCGTGGCTTGCCAGGGGCATGAGGGTGGTTGTGGCGGCGGCCGAAGTCGGTACCGGCAGGCAGGCCGCACGACGCGGCAGGGAACTCAAGGCGTCTTTTTCAGCGCCTTGACCTCTTTCAACAACTCCTCGACGTGGCCGGCGACCTTGAGCCCGCGCCACTCACCGCGCAGCACGCCGGAGCCGTCGATCAGGAAGGTGCTGCGTTCGATGCCCTTGACCTTCTTCCCGTACATGATCTTGTTCTTCACCACGCCGAACATGTGACAGAGTTTTTCTTCCGTATCGGCGATGAGATCGAACGGCAATTCGAGTGTCTGCTTGAACCGGTCGTGCGACGCCATGTTGTCGCGAGAGACGCCGAAGACGACGGCGCCGGCCTTGACGAATTCCTTGTGGTTGTCGCGGAACTGCATCGCTTCGGTGGTGCACCCGGGCGTATTGTCCTTCGGGTAGAAATACAGCACGACGATCTTGCCGGCATAGGCCTGCGGGGTGAATTTGATGCCCCCGGTCGCGAGCGCTTCAAATTCCGGAAGAGGTTTATTGAGAGCTGGCGTCATGAAGTATGCTGAGTGGCCGGGCCGAGCTGGCGCGTATCGAATTATAAACGTTGCGACGCTCGCGACAGCCGCCCGGCGCCGCGGGCCGGCAGCGTGCCGGCCGCGCTCAGCGAGGCCCTTCGAAGAGCAGCGCGGCGACCACCGATCGGCCTTCCGCCAGCAGCACGTTGTAGGTTCGGCAGGCGGCGCCGGTGTCCATCGTCTCGATGCCGATCCGGCGCTCGATCAGGGCTCGCAACAGCGCCGGCTTGGGGAAGCGGATGCGGCTGCCGCTGCCGAAGATGACGAGCTCCGGCTGCAGCATCGCGAGTGCCGCGAAGTGGCTCTCGGCCAGCGCCTCGAACGCCTCGGGCGGCCATGCTGCGACGCTGCCTCGCCAGGGAACGACGACGCTGGTGCGGTACTCGGTGCCGTTGACGAGCACGCCGCCCGGCCCGTGTCGCGCGATGGCGTTCTGTCCCTCGATTCGATCGGCTTGTAGTTTCATGCGGCGTTTGCAGGTGAAGGGCCGCGGCCCTGCCGCATCCCCGTGGTTAAATTCTAGGTTTTCCGTCGTTCGCAGCCGCGCAGGAGGCTTTTTGAAACACATCCTCAAGTCGACCAAGCTCGCCAACGTGGCCTACGACATTCGCGGCCCGGTGCTGGACAAGGCACGGCAGATGGAGGAGGAGGGGCACAAGATCATCAAGCTGAACATCGGCAATGTCGCCGCGTTCGGCCTGGAGCCTCCCGAGGAGATCGTCCAGGACATGATCCGCAACCTGCCGCACACGGCGGGCTACACCGACAGCAAGGGCCTTTTCGCACCGCGCAAGGCGGTCGTCCACTACACGCAGCAAAAGCGCGTCGCCGGCGTGACGATCGACGACGTCTACCTCGGCAACGGCGCGTCCGAGCTCATCGCGATCGGGATGAACGCGTTGCTCAACGACGGCGACGAAGTGCTGATCCCGTCCCCCGACTACCCGCTCTACACCGCGGTCGTCGGCCTCTCGGGCGGCACGCCCGTGCACTACCGCTGCGACGAGGCGAGCGGCTGGATGCCGGACCTGGCGCACATGCGCTCGCGTATCACGCCGCGGACGAAGGCGCTGGTGGTGATCAATCCGAACAACCCGACCGGCGCGCTCTATCCGAAGGACGTGCTGCTGCAGATCGTGGAGGTGGCGCGCCAGCACCAGCTGATCGTCTTCGCCGACGAGATCTACGACAAGACGCTCTACGACGGCGAAACCCACACCAGCATTTCCGCGCTCGCCGACGACGTGTTGTTCGTCACCGTCAACGGGCTCTCGAAGAACTACCGCTCGTGCGGCTATCGCGCCGGGTGGATGGTTGTCTCGGGCGAGAAAACCCACGCGCGCGACTACATCGAGGGCCTCAACATGCTGGCGTCGCTGCGCCTCTGCGCGAACACGCCCGGGCAGCTCGCGATCCAGACGGCGCTCGGCGGCTATCAGAGCATCGACGACCTGGTCGCGCCCGGCGGTCGGCTCTGCCGGCAGCGCGATCTGGCCTACGAGCTGCTCACCGCGATCCCCGGCGTGAGCGTCGTGAAACCGAAGGCCGCGCTCTACATGTTCCCGCGGCTCGATCCGAAGCTCTATCCGATCGCCGACGATCAGCAGTTCGCCTACGACCTGCTGTCGGAGCAGAAGGTGCTGATCGTTCAGGGCACCGGGTTCAACTGGGGCGCAACGGACCATTTCCGGATCGTCTTCCTGCCGAATTCCGACGACCTGACCGAGGCGATCGGGCGCATCGCGCGCTTCCTCGAGCACTACCGCAAACGCCACTCACTCTGAACGAGCCGCGCCGATGAAACCGATCCAAGTGGGCCTGATGGGGCTCGGCACCGTGGGCCGCGGCGTCTTCGAGGTGCTGCAGCGCAATGGCGAGGAAATCCGCCGGCGCGCCGGCCGCGGCATCGAGGTCACGATGGTGT
>CAZZWY010000607.1:0-2767 GCA_964657785.1 uncultured Acetobacteraceae bacterium | reverse complement strand
CATCGCGCAGCTAAAATCGGGATTATCCGCAGCTACCGTTCCCCAGGCCGCCCATGTCCCAAACGCTGCACCCGATGCTCAACATCGCCATCAAGGCGGCACGCGGGGCCGGGTCGATCATCAACCGGGCGTCGATGGACCTGGACCTGGTGAAGGTCAACACCAAGTCACCGAACGACTTCGTCACCGAGGTCGACCATGCGGCGGAAGCATCGATCATCGAGACCCTGCTGGGGGCCTATCCCGGCCATTCGATCCTTGCCGAAGAGTCCGGACGCGCGCACGGCGCGAAGGACAGCGACTATCTCTGGATCATCGATCCGCTCGACGGCACGACGAATTTCATCCACGGTTTTCCGGTCTACGCGGTGTCGATCGCGCTCGCCTTCCGCGGCCAGGTGCAACAGGGTGTCGTTTACGATCCGACCCGCAACGACCTCTTCTACGCGTCCAAGGGCAAGGGCGCCTACCTGAACGACAAGCGCTTGCGGGTGTCCAAGCGCACGCGACTTGCCGATTGCCTGATCGCCACCGGCTTTCCGTTCCGAAAGGGCGACAAGTTCCAGCGCTACCTGCAGATGTTCGAAGTCGTGATGCCGGCCTGCGCCGGGCTGCGCCGCCCGGGCTCGGCCGCGCTCGATCTCTGCTATCTCGCGGCCGGCTACACCGACGGCTTCTTCGAGACCGGCCTCTCGCCGTGGGACATCGCGGCCGGCTCGCTGCTGGTGAGCGAGGCCGGCGGCCTGCTCGGCAACTTCACCGGCGAGGCCGACTACCTCTACCGGCGCGAACTCGTCGCGGGCAATCCGAAGGTCTACGGCCAGCTCGTCAGCTTGCTCGCCCCGTTCACCGACTCCATTCCGACCGAAGCGGCGGCGGCGCCCGCCAGCGACGCGCCGCCGAGCGCGACGGAGGCGTTCGTCGCGAGCGCCGTGCCGCCCGAGGCCGCGCCTACGCCGGTCGCTCCGCGGCGTGCCGCGGTGCGCATCCGCAAGCAGGACGTCGACCTGCCACGTTGACGTCGTCAGGTCGCCGGGGCGGTCTGCCGCGATCGGCCGGGGGGCCGGCGACCAGCCCCCGCCGGCGTCAGCGCGTCGGGCCCGTGGGCGTGCCGAGCGTCGACTGGGAGGTGCTGCTGCCCGGGTTGGCGGCGATGAACGCCATCAGACCCCGGTACTTCGGCGCGGTCGCCGCATCCTGGAAGGTGTACTCGAGCGCGCCCCAGAAGCCCCACTTCGACCAGGCCGCGACATCCGAGAACTGGTTCATCGTGCCGCCGCCCGCGGCCTTCCACTGGGTGTAGTACTCGACGTAGAGATCCTTCATGCGCGGGCTGGCGTTGGCAGCGCCGAAAAGCCCCGTCATCGCATCCTGCTTGGCAGCCGGGAACGCGAAGGTGGTGTCGCCCGGGCCGCTTTCGTAGGCCTCCATCTTCAGGTGGTACTGGGCGGCGAGCGCGGCGTTCGCGGTCATCCACGACTTGACGTTGCCCCGCACGCTGACGAACATCTGATCGACGATCTGGTCGGCGCTGAGCAGAAGGGTCGCATCGACGTTGGCTACCTTGGCCGCGCTGTCGGCACCGAAGTAGGGGGCGATCGCGAGCACGTCGACATTGGCGGCGGTGTCGGGAACGCCGAGCGCGTTCTGCTGGAACTGGGTCCAGGCCGCCTGCCCGCCGAGCACCCGAACCAGCCGTGACGAATCGGCGTCGCCATAGACCTGCCGGATGATCTTGAAGATCTGCACCGCGCGCTTCGCGTAGAAGATCGACGGCGAGCCCCAGGGCAATGCGAGCCCCGCCGCGGTGCTCTGGGCCTTGGCCCACTGCGACTGCGAAAAGCCCCCGTTCCAGACCTCGTTCGAGTATTCGATATGGGGCCGCAAGGTCGGGTCGAGGCGAGCGTGCACGAGGGTCGCGAACTGGCGCACGTAGTCGTCGCTCGCCATGTGCGGAATGCAGAACCACGGGTCGACGTGCAGGCTGTTGGCGAGTTCGATCATGACCTCGATCGGCACGCCCTTGGTCGTGCCATAGGTGACCGCTGTCGGCAGCGCCCGGTCGGCCCATTCGACGACGCCCGAACCATTGGTCTTGCCCCAGTCCATGAAGCGAAGCAGCGAGAACGGCGCGATCTTCTCGAGGTAGGTCGGATTGAAGGGCTGGGTCGCCTCGGTCGATTCGGTGCCGGGCAGCAGGAAGCGCACGTTGCGGACCGGGTTGGCTGGATTCGTCGTGTCGATGCTGATCCAGAGCGGGCCGGTCACGGTGATCGGCTCGAGCACGATCCGGTTGGCCGTGCGCTCATCGATCTTGATGTTGCTGAGCGGGAAGCTGAGCGTGCCCTCGCCGTCCCACAGCACGGTGTAGCGCCCGGTCGGGTAGTGCACGTTGCTCCAGGCGACGGGCATTCTGGCGCCCTGGCCGGCGTTCAGGGCCGTCGGGTAGCCGTCGGCCGAGACCGAAGGGAACGGCACGCCGTTGCTCGGCCCCCAGCCGCCACCGTTCTTCAGGATGTTGGAAAACGGAAAGTTCGAGCCGTAGTAGGAAACGCCGCCGAGATTGGTGCCCACGTACTGCGAGCGGGTCGGGATCGGCGTCGGGCCGCGCACGGTCAGCCTGGTGGTGACGGTCTGACCGCGCAGGGTTGCCGTCACCGTGGTGAAGCCGGCGTGCAGCGGCGTCGCGAGCCCCGCAGCGCTCACTGTCGCGACGCTCGGGTCGGCCACCGTCCAGGTGACGTTGGCACCGGCATCGCTCCCCTGC
>CAZZWY010000606.1:0-2772 GCA_964657785.1 uncultured Acetobacteraceae bacterium | reverse complement strand
CTTTCACATGGCGAGCGCGGCGCCTCGCGCGCGTGCCGGAGATCCGTTTGCTTCTTTCAAGGACCCCTATGACGTGTCTGATCGTTTTCTCGCACCTGCGCTGGGGCTTCGTGTACCAGCGCCCGCAGCACCTCTTGTCGCGTCTCTCGACGCACCACGAGGTCTATTTCGTCGAGGAACCGATTCGCGACGAGGGCCCGGCGCGCCTGGAGGTGGTTGAAAAGGGGCAGGGGCTGCATGTGCTGGTGCCGCGGACACCCGTCGAGGCGGTCGGCTTTCACGATGACCAGTTGTCGGTGCTCAAGCCACTGCTTGCCGACTTCCTGCGCGAACGCGGCATCGACGATTACCTCGTCTGGTTCTACACGCCGATGGCGCTGCCGCTCATCGCCGGGTTGCGGCCGCGCGCGGTCGTCTACGACTGCATGGACGAGCTCGCCGCCTTCAAGGATGCGCCGCGCCAGCTGCGTCAGCGTGAAACCGCGCTGATGAAGATCGCGAGCGTCGTTTTCACCGGCGGCCCGGCGCTCTACGACGCCAAGCGTTCCTTGCATCCGAACGTGCATTGCCTGCCGAGTTCGGTCGATGCCGTGCACTACGCGCCGGCGCGCCTGGAGGCGACGAGCGCCGACGGCCAGCGTGCAGCGGCGTTGCAATCGCACATCGCTCGGCCGCGTCTCGGCTTTTTCGGCGTCATCGACGAGCGCTTCGACGTCGGCCTGCTCGGCGAACTCGCGGCGGCCCGTCCGGACTGGCAGTTCGTGATGGTCGGGCCGGTCGTGAAGATCGACCCGGCGCGTCTGCCGGTGCGGGCCAACGTCCATTGGCTCGGCATGCAGCCCTACGATCTGCTGCCGCACCTGATGGCAGGCTGGAACGTCTGCCTGATGCCGTTCGCGCTCAACGAATCGACGCGCTTCATCAGCCCGACCAAGACGCTCGAGTACCTCGCCGGGGAAAAGCCGGTCGTCAGCACCCGGGTGCACGATGTGGTGACGCTCTACGGCAGCGCGGTGCAGGTGGTCGACGACACGGCGGCCTTCATCGCGGCCTGCGAACGGGCGCTCGCCGAGACGGCGCCGGCGCGGGCCGAGCGGATCGACCGGTCGATGGCACTCGTGCGCCGGTCGTCGTGGGACCGCGCGGCCGACACGGTGCGCGGCCTGCTCGAGTCGGCGCTCGACGCCACCCCGGCCGCCGCGGCGGCCATGCTGTTCGACGCCTCCGGCCTGGGGGCGAAGGACGTCGGCGTGTCTGCGCCGGCCGTGGCGGGCCGCAAGCCGGCCGGGCAGACGCTCGTCACCCACGGCGGCAGCCCCGACCTCAGCGGCCCGGCGCGTCGCGCCAAAGCAGGTTGACCCCGAACGTCGACGAGCGCAGATCGCGCGCCGCCCGATGCTGATCGACGCTCACCTGCACTGCACCGGCGCCGAGCGTGCCGACGACGTGCTGACCTCGCTCGACGACGCGCGCATCGACCTGGCGGTTCTGCTGGCGCCCTTCCTGAGCGAAGGCTATTCGATCCACGACGCCGGGTCGCTCCGCCGCGCGAATGCGCACCTCGCGACGCTCGTCAAGGGTCGCGCCGATCGGCTGGTCGGTTTCGCCGTCGTCGACCCGCGCGACCCGGCTGCGGCGGACGACCTGCGGCATGCCGTCGAGACGCTCGGCCTGCGCGGCGTCAAGATGGTGCCGACCGGCTGGTACCCCTACGACGACCATGTCAGGCCGGTGTTCGAGGTCGCGAGCGACCTCCGCTTGCCGGTGCTCTTTCACAGCGGCATCTTCATCGACGGCCGCTCGGGGCGTTTTTGCCGCCCGGCGTTCTTCGAGGCCTTGCGTGATCACCCGGGGGCGCGCGTCGCGCTCGCCCACCTCGGCTGGCCGTGGACCGACGAAGCGATCGCCGTCGGGGTGATCGACCTCGTCAACGGCGTGCCGCCCGATCAGGCGGCCTTCCGTTTCGACCTCTCGATGGGCCCGCCGCCGCCTTACCGGCTCGAGGTGCTGCGCCGCGCGCTCGAGGTGCTCGGCCCCGGGCTGCTGCAGTTCGGCAGCGATTGCTTCCTGCCTTGCCCTGGGCGCGAGATCGCCGAGCGCCACGGCTGGGTCGTCGATCTGATGGATCAGCTCGAGCTCGGCCCGGACGTGCGCGAGCGCATCTGGAGCGGCACGGCGAGCGCCTGGCTCGGCCTCTCGCAGGGCGGCCCGGGCGCGGTCCTCGCGCCAGCCGATTCGGTGCCGAACGGCGAGGATTGCCCGATCGCGCCGACCCCAGCCGCGAGACCGGTCTTCTCGGAACCGCTTCAGCGCGTCATGCACCGGCATGCCGACCGCATCGCGGCGCGCACGCCCGGCTGGCTGATGCGGCGCAATGCCGCTCAGCTCATCGCGCCCGCCTCGGGCTGCTGACCGCCGATCGCCGCGGCGCCGAGGAGGGACGCGGCCGCAGCAGCAGCCGCTTCGCGCGCAGGCGACCATCGCCTCGAAACGTCGCCCGGTCCTGCTCGCTCCGCTCGCGATAGGCGACGGCCTCACGTGCCGCGTCCGATCGCTCGCCGTACGGCAGGTGCGGGCGCCCGTGTCCGGCGAGACCGGCGCTGCTGGGAATCAGCGGTCGTCGGCGACGTCGTCGAGGGTGCCGGCCGGGACCGTGAACACGCGGCCGCCGTGCGTCGGCGTGCCGTCGCCGGGGTCGCCGGCGGAGCTGGCGGCGATGCGGGCCTCGCGGTCGCCGTCGTCGCCGGTTTCCTCCTCGGCGTCGGCGTCCTC
>CAZZWY010000605.1:0-2778 GCA_964657785.1 uncultured Acetobacteraceae bacterium | reverse complement strand
GGCAACAGGTAGGGCGCGTTGCTCATGCTCTCCATGCCGCCGGCGACGACGACGCTGCTGTGGCCGCAGGCGATCGCGTCGTGGGCGAGCATCAAGGCCTTCATGCCCGAGCCGCAGACCTTGCTGACCGTCGTGCAGACGACGCTCGTCGGCAAGCCCGCGCCGAGGGCGGCCTGCCGCGCCGGCGCCTGCCCCAGACCGGCCGGCAGCACGTTGCCGAGGCAGGCCTCGTCGACCTGGCCGGGCTCGATGCCGGCGCGTTCGACGGCCGCCCGGATCGCGACCGCACCGAGCCGGGGCGCTGCGAGCGCCGACATCTCGCCCTGGAACGCGCCCATGGGCGTCCGCGCCGCCGACACGATCACCACGGGGTCTTCGCTGTCGAAGATCATGCGGCCTCCAGATGGTGGGCGTACTGCTGGCGCAGCGCCGTCTTCAGGATCTTGCCCGTCGCCGTGTGCGGGATCTCCGGCACCACGAGCACGTCGTCGGGCAGCCACCACTTGGCCACCTTGTCGGCGAGGAAAGCCAGCAGGTCGGCCTTCGACGGTGGCCGCGCCGCGTCGCGCGGCACGACCAGCAGCAACGGCCGCTCGTCCCATTTCGGATGGGGCACGCCGATCACCGCGGCCTCGGCGACGCCCGGGTGCGCGACCGCCGCGTTCTCGAGGTCGATCGAGGAAATCCATTCGCCGCCGGACTTGATGACGTCCTTGCTGCGGTCGGTGATGCGCATGTAGCCGTCGGCATCGATCGTCGCGACATCGCCGGTGGCGAACCAACCGTCGGCGTCGAGCACGCGCTTCTCGCTCTTGTAGTAGCCCGAGGCGACCCACCAGCCGCGGATCAACAGGTCGCCGAACGCGATACCGTCGTGAGGTAGCGCCTTTCCGTCGCCGTCGACGATCTTCAGCTCGCAACCGTAGACCGTGCGGCCCTGCTTCGCGCGCAATGCGTCCTGTGCATCGCTCGGCAGCGTGTCGTGCTTCGGCTTGAAGACGTTGACCGTCCCGAGCGGGCTAGTCTCGGTCATGCCCCAGAGGTGGACCGTCTGCACGCCCAGGTCGGCCTGCAGGCTCTTCATCAACGCCAGCGGGCAGGCGGCCCCGCCGATGATGAGCCTCGTCAGACTCGGCACGCGGCCGCCGGTCTTCTGCAGGTGCTGCGACAGCCCCAGCCAGATGGTCGGCACGCCACAGCTCAGCGTCACGCCCTCGGCGTTGATCAGCGCTTCCAGACTCTTGCCGTCCAGCTGCGACCCCGGCAGCACGAGCTTGCAGCCCACCGCGGTGATCGCGTAGGGCAGGCCCCAGGCGTTCGCGTGGTACATCGACGAGCCCGGCAGCACCACCTCGCGTGCCGACAGATTGAAGTGATCGGGCATGGCCGCCGCGTAGGCGTGCAGGAGGGTCGAGCGGTGGGTGTAGAGCACGCCCTTCGGATCGCCGGTCGTGCCCGAGGTGTAGCAGAGCGACGACGCGGTGCGCTCGTCGAACTCGGGCCAGGGAAAGGTCTCGCTTTCCGGCGCGATCAGCTCTTCATAGGTGAGCAGGCCCGGCAGCTTCAGCCCGCTCGGCAATGCCGCCCGGTCGCACAGCGCCACCCAGTGCTCGATGCTGGGCACCAGGGGCGCCAGGCGGGCGACGATGTCGACGAAGCTGAGGTCGAAGAAGAGGATCTTGTCTTCCGCGTGCTTGCAGATGAAGGTGATCTGCTCGAAGAAGAGGCGCGGGTTGACGGTGTGGCAGATCGCGCCGGAACCGGAGACGGCGTAGTAGATCTCGAAGTGCCGATGGGTGTTCCAGGCGAGCGTGGCGATGCGGTCGCCCGTCGTCATCCCGAGGCGCGCCAACGCGTTCGCGAGTTGCCGCGATCGCTTCGCCGCACGGGCATAGTCGTAACGGAACACGCTGCCATCGGCCAGGCGCGACACGATCTCGGTGTCGCCGTGCTGCTGGGCGGCGTGCTCGATCAGGGTCGAGACGAGCAGCGGCCGGTCTTGCATGAGTCCAAGCATCTCAGGAGCTCCGGGAAGTGAGGGAAAGAGGGGGCGGGATCGACGCCGGCGGCGAATCGAAGAACCGCAAGGGGTGCGCGGCGACGCGGGGCCAGGCCGCGTGGCCTTCATGGGCCTCGCAGTACCGGACCCGCCCGCCGGCCGCGCAGGGGCCGAGGTCGACGCAACTGTCGGCGGGCATGCGGTCAGCCGCCGGCAACGCGCCGCGACAGCCGAAACAGGCGGCCCACCACTGCACCGCCTGCCGACCGTAGCCGGGAAAGTGCGCGTCGGCCGGGCTGTGCACGACGGTCAGGTCGACGGCGCGGGGGCAGGCCTCGGCCGTGAAATCGCTGCCCTGCAGCCCGGCGGCGCTCGCGAGCAGGTACCTCGGGTAAGGCGCGAGACCGGGCGACCGCAGGAGGACGCCCTCGGCGACCGTCGCCCCGTCGGAGTGACCGAGGAACGCGACCCGCCCGGCGTCGACGCACCATCGCCGCGCGACGGCGCCGCCGACCTCCTGCTGCAGCGCCAGCGCGCGCCGTGACAGCGGCACCGGCGCCGCATACGCCACGATCCAGCCCTGCTGCGTCGCCTCTTCGGTGAGACCGTAGTAGCGCTCGGCGGCGCTCCGCTCGAAGCCGGCCGGCGGGTAGACCACGAGCAGCGGCTGCGCGCGCGTCGGATCGTAGTTTCGGGGGGTGCGCACGGAGATCGCCAGGCCCTGAGGCGTGTGGAGATCGTCGGTGCTCCCAGCGAGGCCCGGGCGGCTGGTGGGAGCG
>CAZZWY010000604.1:0-2780 GCA_964657785.1 uncultured Acetobacteraceae bacterium | reverse complement strand
CATCCCGAACCGCCGAGAATCGCCGTGACCTTGCGGCGCTCGAACCGCAATGAAACCCCGTCGAGGACCCGTCGATCCGGCTCATAGCCGAAGCTCACATGGTCGATCTCGACCAGGGCATCGGCGGGCTCGCGTCGAACTTCACTCGGCATTCGGGGGGCTCTCGGCGCCGGGCAAGGGCAAGGCGCTGTTGCGGTCAACAGACAAATCCATTGTCGCATGCGGACCGGGCGGCTACGAAGCTTTGCCTCGGGCGCGTGGCGGACGCCGCGACGCGGCGAACCGCACCGGAACGCCGGCCACGCTTCTTGAGCTCGGAACCGTCTGCGCCGGGATGCTCAGCGCGGCAGGTCGCTCGCGCCCATCAGGAACTGATCGACCGCACGCGCCGCCTGGCGACCCTCGCGGATCGCCCAGACCACCAGCGACTGGCCCCGCCGCATGTCGCCGGCGACGAACACCTTGTCGACATTGGTCGCGTAGCCACCTGCCGCCTCGACGCTCGCCTTCGCATTCCCACGCGCATCCTTGGCGACCCCGAAGCCGTCGAGCACGCTCGCGACCGGGCTGACGAAGCCCATCGCCAGCAGCACCAGGTCCGCCGGAAGGATCTGCTCGCTGCCGGCGACTTCGACCATCTTGCCGCCCTGCCACTCGACCCGCACCGCCTTCAGGCCCTTGACCCGGCCGCTCTCGGGGCCCTCGCCGGCGACGAACTCCTTGGTGGCGATCGCGAACTCGCGGGCACAGCCTTCCTCATGGCTCGACGACGTCCGCAGCTTGACCGGCCAATAGGGCCACACCAGCGGCTTGTTCTCGTGCTCGGGCGGCATCGGCAGCAGCTCGAACTGGGTGACGCTCGCGGCGCCATGCCGGTTGCTCGTGCCGACGCAGTCGCTGCCGGTATCGCCACCGCCGATCACGACCACATGCTTGCCATCGGCACGCAACTGGTTTTCCAACCGGCCGCCGGCATTGATCTTGTTCTGCTGCGGCAGGAATTCCATCGCGAAGTGGATGCCTTCGAGGTCACGGCCCGGCACCGGAAGATCGCGCGACTGCTCGGCGCCGCCGGTCAGCAGCACGGCGTCGTAGTCGGCCTTGAGCTGCTCCGGAGAAATGCTGTCCTTGGCCCAATTGGTGACCTTGCTGCCTTCCGGCATGCTGGCCACGAGCACGCCGGTGCGCATCGTCACGCCTTCGGCCTGCATCTGCGAGACCCGCCGCTCGATGTGCGTCTTCTCCATCTTGAAGTCGGGAATGCCGTAGCGAAGCAGGCCGCCGATCGCATCGTTCTTCTCGAACAGCGTCACGTCGTGACCGGCGCGGGCGAGCTGCTGCGCCGCCGCCATGCCCGCGGGGCCCGAGCCGACGACCGCCACCTTCTTGCCGGTCTTGACCTTCGGAATCCGCGGCTTGACCCAGCCTTCCTTCCACGCCCGGTCGATGATCGCGTGCTCGATGCTCTTGATGCCGACCGGGTCGTCGTTGACGTTGAGCGTGCACGCCGCCTCGCACGGCGCCGGACAGATGCGGCCGGTGAACTCCGGAAAGTTGTTGGTCGAGTCGAGCACCGCGAACGCGTTCTTCCAGTCGGCGCGGTACACCAGGTCGTTGAAGTCGGGAATGATGTTGTTGACCGGGCAGCCGTTGTTGCAGAACGGGGTGCCGCAGTCCATGCAGCGGGCGCTCTGGATCTTGGCGTCCGCCTCGGGCAGGCCGATGACGAATTCCTCGTAGTTCTTCAGGCGGTCCGCGACGGGGCGATAACCCTCTTCCACGCGCTCGAACTCCATGAAGCCGGTGACTTTTCCCATGATCCCGTTACCCGTCCCGTCTTGTTGCTGATTGCTTCGTTGCTGGTTGCTCGTACTGTCTTGATCCGACGAAGCCGCGAGGTCCTATTTCGCCGGCACGGCCGTGTTCGTCCTCGCCTTCGCGATCGCCCCGTCGGCGTCCTGCACGGCTTTCGTCTCGCCCGCGACCAGTTGCGCCTTGGCGGCCCGCTCGGTCAGCGCCCGCTTGTACTCGTTCGGGAACACCTTGACAAACTTGCCGCGCGCCTCGGTCCAGTGGTCGAGAATCTCGCGTGCCCGCAGGCTGCCGGTCCACTTGTGGTGGTCCTCGATCATCTTCTTCAAGAGCACCTCGTCGGTCGTCGACTGGTGCCAGAGCGCCGGGTCGCCGCCCGCCTCCTGCTCGGCTGCCGTCTGCACCTTGCCGAGCGAGACCATCGCCGTGTTGCAGCGCGACGCGAACTGGCCGTCTTCGTCGTAGACGTAGGCGAGGCCCCCGCTCATGCCGGCGGCGAAGTTGCGGCCGGTGCGGCCGAGCACGACGACGGTCCCGCCGGTCATGTACTCGCAGCCATGGTCGCCCGTTCCCTCGACGACCGCCGTCGCGCCCGAGAGTCGAACCGCGAAGCGCTCGCCGGCGACGCCGCGGAAGAAGGCTTCGCCGCTGGTCGCGCCGTAGAGCACGGTGTTGCCGACGATGATGTTGCGCGTCGCGTCGCCGCGGAACTCGATCGACGGGCGGATCGCGATGCGTCCGCCGCTCATGCCCTTGCCGGTGTAGTCGTTGGCGTCGCCGATCAGGTAGATCGTGATGCCCTTGGCCAGGAACGCCCCGAAGCTCTGGCCGCCTACGCCTTCCATCTGGATGAAGATCGTGTGGTCGGGCAGACCCTCGGGCCGCTGCCGGATCAGTTCTCCGGAAAGCATCGCGCCGACGGTCCGGTTGACGTTCCGGATCGGCATCCGGATCTCGACCGGTTCGCC
>CAZZWY010000603.1:0-2785 GCA_964657785.1 uncultured Acetobacteraceae bacterium | reverse complement strand
CTGAAGGTGCTCGACCCGCGGGTCGGCGCCGACCTGCCGGCCTACGCGACGAGCGGCAGCGCCGGGCTCGACCTGCGGGCCTGCCTGGATGCGCCGCTGCGGCTGGCGCCTGGTGCGACGACGCTGATCCCGACCGGCTTCGCCCTGCACATCGCCGACCCGACGCTCGCGGCGCTCGTTCTGCCGCGGTCGGGCCTCGGCCACAAGCACGGCATCGTGCTCGGCAACCTGGTCGGCCTGATCGACTCGGACTACCAGGGGCCGCTGATGGTGAGCTGCTGGAACCGCGGCAGCGAGGCGTTCACGATCGAGCCGCTCGAGCGCATCGCCCAGCTCGTGATCGTGCCGGTGGTGCGGGCGAACTTTCGCGTCGTCGACGACTTCGATCGCTCGGTGCGCGGCGCGGGCGGGTTCGGGTCGACCGGGAGGGCGTGACCGGGCCGTTGAACCGCATCGAACGGCTTCTCAAGCCGGCAGGCCGCCGTCCGATAACCCCGCCACACGGGGATGGATGCAGCGATGACCTTGGTTCTTGGAGTGCGAAGCGTGGCGACGCCGGGCCGGAGGCGTCGCGGGTCATCGGCCGGCAGCGTCGCTGTGGCCGCCGCGCTCATGATCGGCGCAACCGCCGCCGCGGCGGTCGAGCCGGCGGACGACGAGTTGCGCCAGACGCTCGCCCGCCAGGAACGACAGCTCGACGCATTGCGGCGCTCGCTCGCGGCGCAGCAGGCCGAGCTCGACGCCCTGCGTGCGAAAGTCGATGGGCGCCCGGCAGACGCACTACGAACGGCGGAGGCCCGTCCCGCCAACCCGGATACCGTCTCGACGCCCCCCGACGCCGCGCCACCTCCTGCCGCACCGCCGCAGGTCGCCGCCATCTTCGAACAGCCGGGGGTGCTGACACCTGCGGGCAAGTACTCGCTCGAGCCCTCGCTGCAATACTCGTACTCTTCGAGCAGCCGGGTCGCGCTCGTCGGCTATACCGTGATTCCGGCGATTCTGGTCGGCGTCATCGACGTCCGCGAAGTCAAGCGCACGACCTTGACCGGCGCGCTCGCGCTGCGCTACGGTCTGACGAACCGCTTCGAGCTGGAGGCGAAGCTGCCGTACGTGTACCGCTACGACACCAGCGTCGGGCGCGAGGTGCTGGTCGGCTCGTCGACCGACTCGGCGGTCTTCGATGCCAGGGGCAAGGGCATCGGCGACATCGAATTCACCGCGCGTTACCAGTTCAACGACGCGAGCGCGGGCGAGGCGTACTACGTCGGCAGCCTTCGGGTGAAGACACGCACCGGCAAGGACCCGTTCCAGGTCCCGGTGTCGACCAGCGTGAAGGGCTTCAGCGGCGACGGCGTGGAGACGGCGTTGCCGACCGGCTCCGGCTTCTACGGTGTCCAGCCCGCCCTGACCGTGCTCTACCCGTCCGACCCGGCGGTCTTGTTCGGGACGGTCAGCTACCTGCAGTCACTGACGCGGCACGGCGTGACGCGGACGACCGACCAGGGCCCCGAGGCGCTCGGGGAGATCGCGCCGGGCGGCATCTTCGGCTTCAACGTCGGCATGGGCGTCGCGCTGAACGAGAAGGCGTCGTTCAGCATCGGCTATGACCACAGTTCGATCGGCAAGACGCGGCAGAACGGCGCCGTTGCCGCCGAGTCGGTGCGGCTCGAGCTCGGCACGCTGCTGCTCGGTTATTCGTTCCGCCTCGACGAGCGCCGCTCCGTCAACCTTTCGCTGGGCGCCGGGCTGACGCGCGACACGCCCGACGTCACCTTGACGCTGCGTCTGCCGATCTCGTTCTGATCCTCAGCGCCGCAGCGAATCGGTGAGCGACGAACGCAAGGTCGCCGCGAACGCCGCGCCGCGGAAGGCCTGCAGGCTGTTGGTGGTGACGTCGAGCGTCGTCACCGTTTGCAGCTTCTGGTTGTCGAGCGAGTTCTGGATCACCGTGGCGGCTGCGGTCGACCCGGGCGCGACGTCGAAGCGGTTGCCGGCGCCGCGCTGCAGCACCAGCAGGGTCGAGGCATCGGTCGCGCTCGCGACCGGCGAGCCGTCGGCAGAGATCGAACGCGACACGCCGAACGAGACGATCAGCCCGCCATCGGGCGTCGCGAAGCCGCCGCGAATGCTGCCGAGCGTTGCCGCGTCGACGGGGTGATCGAAGAGGCCGCCGGCGCGTGCGGGCAGGGCGAGGGCAGCGAGTGCGAGCCAGGCCGCGAGGGCGGCGAGTCGGGGAGTAGGCGTCATCTCAAAAATCGGCTTTGCCGAGTTTGGGTAAGAGGGCCGAGGCGGCGGCGCCGTCGAGGTGCGAGAGCCCGGGCGCGGCGGGCAGCACGGCCCAGTCGGCGTCGCGGTTGAAGGCCACGCCGGACGGCGGGTCGACCACCACGAACACGATCGCGTTGACCCGCATCGCCTCGAAGCGATCGAGCGAAAGCGAGCGGGTGCCGCCCGCCGGGTCGCCGATCAGCACGCGTTGCCCACGAAGGCCCTTGACGACGACGAAATGGTGGTAGCCGCGCTCGTCGATCAACGCGATGGCGGGCACCTTGGCCTCGGCGAGGCTTTCGACCGACGCTTCGAAGCCGTCCGACGCGATCGCGTGGGCTTCGAGATAGCGCTTCATGTCGAGCAGCGAGAAGCCGTCGCGGCGGATCGCGGCGGCATCGCCGCGCGCGAACATTTCGTCGAACACCTCGGCTTCGCCGACCGCTCGGCCGTAGTGGTGCGCGAGGAGCGTCGCGAGCGCCGCCGAGCCGCAGCTGAAATCGTGGCGCTGACGTAC
>CAZZWY010000602.1:267-2788 GCA_964657785.1 uncultured Acetobacteraceae bacterium | reverse complement strand
CGCAGGTAGGCGACGCCGCCGCGGATGTTCTGGGCCGGATCGGTCGGCCGGCTGACGTTGAAGCGCGCCGAGGTCTCGGGGATGAGCTGCATCAGGCCGACCGCGTTCTTCGGCGACAGTGCCGCCGGGTTGAAACGCGATTCGGCTTCCATGATGGTCAGCGCGAGCTGCGGCGGCACGCGGTATTGCGGCGCGATCTTCTCGACCAGGTCGAGGAGCTGCCTGGGCGCCTTCGACACGACGCCGACCGGTGCCTCGGGCGGCGCCGGGAGCGGCTGGAGCGCCGCGGGCTCGGGGGGCGCCGGGTCGCGCATGCAGTCGGGCACCTCGCCGCCCGGGCTGCCGACGCGCTGCAGCATCCGCACCGCCTCGCCGAGCCCCTGCTCGGCCGCGGCGTGGAAGAAATACGCGGCGAGCGCGTCGTCACGGGCGGCTCCCCGGCCGTTGGCGTGCATCCAGCCCAGGTTGTACTGCGCGGACCGGGTCGCGCGCGACGCCTTCGCCGTGCTCGAGCGCGATCGCCTCGGCGCGCAGCGCGTCGCGCCGGGCGGCCTCGGCAGGGTCGCTTTGCGCCCAGACCGGGCGGACCACGGCGGCGAGACACAGCGCGGTCGCCGCGAGCGCCGACGTGCGCAGGAGCGAGGAGAGAAGAACACGCATGCGAACCCGCTTCCAACGATGAGCCGGCGAGCCTAGTCGGCTTCCCCGCGCGGCCCCACCCCCCTTTTCCGGTGGTAGTCGCACGACGTGCCGCGCGGCGGTGAAAATGCACGCCGACCGACCCCCCGCCGACCGCGTCGCCACCCCGAACCGACCGCACCAGCCGATGCCGCCCAACGAGAACCTCTTTGCCGCGCTGCGCGCCGGCTTTCCCGACGACCTCGACGCGGTGGCGATCGACGCTGCCGACGCGTCCGGCGCGACCTATCGCTGGCGCGACCTCGAACGCGGCACGGCGATGCTGGCCAACCTGCTCGCGTCGCTCGAGTTGCCGCCCGAGGCGCGCATCGCGGTGCAGACCGACAAATCGGTCGAGACGCTGATGCTCTACCTCGCGACCTTGCGGGCGGGGCTCGTCTACCTGCCGCTCAACCCCGCCTACCGCGCCGGCGAGATCGAATACTTCATCGGCAATGCGCAGCCGAGCGTCGTCGTCTGCGCGAGCCGCAATTTCGGCTGGGTCAGCCGCCTGGCGTTCACGGCCGGCGTCGTCCACGTCTTCACCCTCGACGAGGATCGCGGCGGCAGCCTGCTGCAGCGCGCCGCGGCGCAAAGCGATCGACACGAGCCGGCGCGGCGCGCGGCCTCCGATCTGGCCGCGATCATCTACACCAGCGGCACCACCGGGCGCAGCAAGGGCGCGATGCTCTCGCATGGCAACCTGCTGAGCAACGCACGCGTCCTGCAGACGGCGTGGGGCTGGCAGCCCGGCGACTTGCTGATCCACGCCCTGCCGATCTTCCACGTGCACGGTCTCTTCGTCGCATCGCACGGCGCGCTTCTCAACGGCAGCCGGATGATCTGGTGGTCCCGGTTCGACCCGCAGGCGGTGGTCGCGCGGCTTCCGGAGGCGAGCGTGTTCATGGGCGTGCCGACGCTCTACGTGCGCCTGCTGCAGGAGCCGGGCCTGACACGGGCCGCCTGCGCGCGGATGCGGCTCTTCATCAGCGGCTCGGCGCCGCTGCTGATCGACACCTTCGAGGCGTTCCGGGAACGCACCGGCCACACGATCCTCGAGCGGTACGGCATGAGCGAGACGATCATGCTCACGTCCAATCCGTACCGGCCCGAGGACGGCGAACGGCGCGGCGGCACGGTCGGACGGGCCCTTCCCGGCGTCGGCGTGCGGGTGGTGTCGGACGAAGCAGCGGCGTTGCCGCCCGAGTCGATCGGTGCGATCGAGGTGACCGGCCCGAACGTGTTCCGGGGCTATTGGCAGATGCCGGAGAAGACGCGCGAGGACTTCACCGCCGACGGCTGGTTTCGCACCGGCGATGTCGGCCGCTTCGACGCCGACGGCCACCTGACGATCGTCGGGCGCAGCAAGGACCTCATCATCTCCGGCGGCTTCAACGTCTACCCGGCCGAGGTCGAAGGCGCGCTCAACGAACTCCCGGGCGTGGCCGAGAGCGCGGTCATCGGCGTGGCGCATCCGGATTTCGGCGAAGCCGTGGTCGCGGTGGTCGTGGCCCGCCCGGGACCGCCGCCGGCCCAGGCCGACCTCCTCGAAGCGCTCAAGTCGCGGATCGCGAACTTCAAGATGCCCAAGCGCCTTTTCGTCACCGACGCTCTGCCGCGCAATGCGATGGGCAAGGTGCAGAAGAACCTGCTGCGCGAGCAGCACAAGGCGATCTTCGATCCGGACGTGGCGGCGCCCGCAGGCTGAGCACCCGGCGAGGCGTCTACATCGTCAACGCGAACGTCGTCAACGGCCCCTCCGCAGCGGCGACGACCGCCGTCGCCCCAGCCTGGCCGTCGTCCCGGCGCAGGCGCGGCGCGATCGCCTCGCGGGCCTCGCGGG
>CAZZWY010000602.1:0-257 GCA_964657785.1 uncultured Acetobacteraceae bacterium | reverse complement strand
GCGATCTCGCCCCAGTGGCGGCGGCGCTCGAGCGCCCGGCGGCGGTGCTTGGCCGGAATGCCGGCGAGCGGCGGCGCGGCGAGCGGCACCGGCATGAGGTGCGCCACGCCACCCGCCTCGCGAGCCCCGAACGACTTCCAGAATTCGCAATACGAATTGAGGAAGTTGCGGGCATAGCGTTCCTCGTACGCGACCTGCAGCTCGTGTCGAATGCCGGCCACCCGGTCGATGCCATGCGCCTGGACGATGCCGTGAAC
>CAZZWY010000601.1:0-2788 GCA_964657785.1 uncultured Acetobacteraceae bacterium | reverse complement strand
CGCCGAAGCGAAGCCGTCCCTGAAACGGCGCAGCGCAGGCGACTCGACTCAGAGGGGCGCCGGTGGTGCGATCTGCGAAAAACGCTCGGCCTCTGCGCCGGCAGCGCCCTGCAGGCGCCGGTACTTGGCCCAGAGCGTCTCGCTCGACTCGACGTGCTCGGGGTGGATCGGAATGCAGTCGACCGGGCAGACCTGCACGCACTGCGGCTCGTCGAAGTGGCCGACGCACTCGGTGCACTTGCTCGGGTCGATGACGTAGAAATCCGCGCCCATCGAGATCGCCTGGTTCGGGCACTCGGGCTCGCAGACATCGCAATTGATGCATTCGTCCGTTATCCACAGCGCCATGGGCCCCCCTTCATCCAGACGAATGCAACGTCCGCTCGCAACCGCACGCTGCGACCGGCGGGGCGACGCAGGCGCGGCGCAAGCCCGCCGTTCTTGTCGGTGATCAGCAGCGCCACGACATCCTTCCTCGGCAATCAGACCTCGGTTTCGCTCGGCTTGACGCGTTGCTTCAACCGATCGAGCACCAAGGGTGACACGAACTTGGAGACATCGCCGCTCAAGGTGGCAATCTCCCGAACGAACGTCCCGGAGACGAACTGGAACTGGTCGCTCGGCGTCAGGAACACTGTCTCGACGTTCGGCATCAGCTGGCGATTCATGCCGGCCATCTGGAATTCGTACTCGAAGTCGCTCACCGCGCGCAGGCCGCGCACCACCACCTTGCCGGCCTGCGCGATCACGAAATCTCGCAGCAGGCCCCGAAACGCGAGCACCTCGACGTTCGGGTACTTCGCCGCGAGTTCGGTCGCGATGTCGAGCCGCTCGGCGATCGTGAACATCGTGCGTTTGTGATGCCCGGCCGCGACCGCGACGATCAGGCGCTCGAACAGCCGGCTGGCGCGGCGCATGAGGTCCTCGTGCCCGAGGGTCATCGGGTCGAAGGTTCCGGGGTAGACGGCGGTGAGCCGGGTCACAGAGGTCAAGGGAGTCTCTCCTCACACGGCGACGATCCCGCCGGAGTGTAGCGGCCGGCTCGCGCGCGGACGTTCGTGTGGCGCCCGCCGGCCCGGCCTCGACGCGGCCCGGACGACTCACGCGGTCGCGTCGACGCGCTGCAGCAGATGGAAGTGAACCGCCCCGGCGCGCCCCGCCCGGTGCAGGCGCCAGGGCCCGGGGCCGCCCCGTTCGTTTCCCGCCTCGAACGGCTGGCCGGCTTCCAGGTAGACGAAGCCGTGATTCGCGACGAGCCGTGCCGCCGCCTGCAGGGCCGGCGCCGCGAGGGGTGAGGCGAACGGCGGGTCGACGAACACCAGTTCGAACGACGCCGGCGCCGCCCGTGCCATCCAGGCGAGCGCATCGGCCTGCTCGATCTGCACGCTCGCATCGGCCTTGAGCCGCAGCCGGGCCTCATTGAGCGCGGCGGCGGCGCGCCGGTCGCGCTCGATGAGCACGACCTGCGCGGCGCCGCGTGAGGCCGCTTCGAAGCCGAGCGCGCCGGAGCCGGCGAACGCATCGAGGCAGCGCCACCCGCTCAGATCCTGGCCCAGCCAGTTGAAAAGCGTCTCCCGGACCCGATCGGGTGTCGGCCGCAACGCATCCTCGGCGACGTCGACGATCGGCAGCTTGCTGCGTTTCCAGCGGCCGCCGATGAGGCGGACTTCACGCGGCAGCATCGATCCTCGTGGCGTCCCCCGCGGCACCGTCATGTGCGAACCGGAATGCCGTCGCGCGCCATCAAGGCCTTCGCGTCACCCACCGTGAATTCGCCATAGTGAAAGATGCTGGCGGCGAGCACCGCGTCGGCGCCGCCGAGGCGAATGCCTGCCGACAGGTGCTCGAGCGTGCCCACGCCGCCCGAGGCGATCACCGGCACGCCGACCGCATCGCTGACCGCGCGCGTCAGTGCCAGGTCGAAGCCGCTGCGGGTGCCGTCGCGGTCCATGCTCGTGAGCAGGATTTCGCCGGCGCCTGCATCGGCCATGCGTTGGGCCCAGTCGACGGCGTCGAGCCCGGTGTTCTGGCGCCCGCCGTGGGTGTAGACGTCCCAGCCCTCGCCTCGCGCCGCCAGATCGGCGTGCTGCCGGCGTTTGGCGTCGATCGCGACGACGATGCACTGGGCGCCGTACTTCCGCGACGCATCCCGGATCACCTGCGGCCGGGCGACGGCCGCGGAGTTGAAGCTGACCTTGTCGGCGCCGGCGTTCAGCAGTCGCCGGACGTCCTCGACGGCGCGCACGCCGCCGCCGACCGTCAGCGGGATGAACACCTCCGACGCCACCGCCTCGATGATGTGGAGGATCAGATCGCGGTCGTCGCTGGTCGCGGTGATGTCGAGGAAGGTCAGCTCGTCGGCACCCTGGTCGTTGTAGCGGGCGGCGATCTCGACCGGGTCGCCGGCGTCGCGCAGCGCCACGAAATTGACGCCCTTGACGACCCGGCCGCCCGTCACGTCGAGGCAGGGAATGATGCGCTTGGCGAGCATGGGCGGCGAGTGGCTACAGCGCGGCGATCGCGTCGGCGCGCGCCTGCGCGAGGGCGAAATCGAGATCGCCGGTGTAGATCGCGCGGCCGCAGATCACGCCTTCGATGCCCTGGTCTTCGACGGCGCAGAGCCGCTCGACGTCGGCGAGATTGCTGAGCCCCCCCGACGCGATCACCGGAATGGTCAACGCCTGCGCGAGCTTGACCGTCGCGTCGATGTTGATGCCCGAGAGCATGCCGTCGCGGCCGATGTCGGTGTAGATCACGCCTTCG
The DNA here is from genome assembly GCA_964657785.1 of uncultured Acetobacteraceae bacterium. Lineage (GTDB taxonomy): Bacteria > Pseudomonadota > Gammaproteobacteria > Burkholderiales > Burkholderiaceae_C > LMDS01. The sequence continues at coordinate 25 of CAZZWY010000601.1, read as the reverse complement.
ACGCCGTAGTCCTGGAACTTTTTCG
>CAZZWY010000600.1:0-2790 GCA_964657785.1 uncultured Acetobacteraceae bacterium | reverse complement strand
TCGCGTCGACGATCCGGGTCTGAGGGCCGCGGACGGCATCGGCGAGCGTCCCGAAACGACGGTCGACATTGCAGTAGTCCGCCACGTCGTAGCCGAAGTCGGCCATCGGCGACGGGTAGAACGGCGAGACCCAGAGCGCGTCGACGCCGAGTTCGGCAAGATACGGCAGGCGCCGGCGAATGCCGTTCAGGTCGCCGATGCCGTCGCCGTCGTTGTCCTGGAACGACCGCGGGTAGACCTGGTAGATGACGCCGTACCGCCACCATGCGTCCGCCGGCATCACTTCTGCTGCCATCACGTTTCCTTCCTCGCTGCGAACTCCGAATGATCAACGACCTCTGGTACAAGAACGCGATCGTCTACTGCCTCTCGGTCGGCACCTTCCTCGACAGCAACGGCGACGGCATCGGCGACTTCGAAGGCCTGACGCGGCGGCTCGACTATCTTCAGGGCCTGGGAGTCACCACGCTCTGGCTGATGCCATTCCAGACGTCCCCGGGCCGCGACGACGGCTACGACGTTGCCGACTACTACAACGTCGACCCGCGCTACGGCACGCTCGGCGACTTCGTCGAGTTCACCCACGCCGCCCGGCAGCGCGGCCTGCGGGTGCTGATCGACCTCGTCGTCAACCACACCTCGGACCAGCATCCGTGGTTTCAGTCGGCGCGCAGCGACCCGGCGTCGAAGTACCGCGACTGGTACGTCTGGGCCGACAAGAAGCCGGAGCACGCCGACGACGGCGTCGTCTTCCCCGGCGTGCAGAAGTCGACCTGGAACTTCGACAAGGTGGCCAAGCGCTGGTACTTCCACCGCTTCTACGACTTCCAGCCCGACCTCGCGACCGCGAACCCGACCGTGCAGGCCGAGATCCTGAAGATCATGGGCTTCTGGACCCAGCTCGGCGTCGACGGCTTCCGCATGGACGCGGTGCCCTTCGTGATCGCGACCAAGGGCGCCGACGTCAGGAAACCGAAGTCGCAGTTCGACATGCTGCGAACCTTCCGCGAGTTGCTGCAATGGCGGCGCGGCGACTCGATCATCCTCGGCGAGGCCAACGTGCTGCCGAAGGACGACCTGCAGTATTTCGGCGCGGCCGGCGAGCGCCTGCACATGATGTTCAATTTCCAGGTCAACCAGAACCTCTTCTACGCGCTCGCCACCGCCGACACGCGGCCGCTCGAGAAAGCGCTGGTCGCGACCGAGCCGCGTCCCGCGACCTCGCAATGGGCGATGTTCCTGCGCAACCACGACGAGCTCGACCTCGGCCGGCTGACGCCCGCGCAACGGAAGAAGGTGTTCGACGCTTTCGCACCCGACCCGGGCATGCAGCTCTACGAGCGCGGCATCCGCCGACGCCTGGCGCCGATGCTCGGCGGCGATCGCCAGCGCCTGGAGCTCGCCTACAGCCTGATGCTGACCCTGCCCGGCACGCCGGTGCTGCGCTACGGCGACGAGATCGCGATGGGCGACGACTTGACTCTGCCCGAACGCAACTGCGCGCGCACGCCGATGCAGTGGTCCGACGAACCCCACGGCGGCTTCACGACCGACGCCTCGCCGCCGGAGGACGTCATCTCGGGCGGCGCCTACGGCTACGAACACCTCAACGTCGCCTCGCAGCGACGCGACCCGAACTCGTTCCTCAACTGGCTCGAGCGCATGCTGAGGATGCGAAAGGAAGTGCCCGAGATCGGCTGGGGCACGTTCACGATCCTGCCGCTCGAACAGCCCGGCGCGCTGATGCTGCGCTACGAGTGGCGCAACAACGCGGTGCTCTTCCTGCACAACTTCCTGGGCGAGCCGAGCGAGGTGTCGTTCACCATCGACGGCCCCGAGGGCCCCGCCGGCCTGCTCGTCAACCTGCTGTCGACCGACCACAGCCACGCGGGGACCGACGGACGGCACAAGGTCCTGCTCGAACGCTACGGCTACCGCTGGTGGCGGGTCGGCGGGCTCGACTACCTGCTGCGGCGAACGGACGTCTAGTCTCGTCCACAGGCCGGAGGCCGCCGCTCAAGACAGCATCACCAGCTTGAGGTCCGGCGCGTGGGCGACGCGCAAGGTCAGCTGGTGCAGCAACAGCCGGCCGCGCACCGGATGGTTGAAGACGCGCTCGCCGCCCTCGCGGGCAAGCACGTCCTGGCGATCCCACAAGCGGGCGAATTCGCGGCTGTCGCGCCGCAGCGCGGCCAGGCGCTGGCGCAACGCGGCGTCGTCGGCGCGCCCGCCCGCATCGGCGCGGAATTCCGCGACGAGGCGGGCGGCACGCGACGGCCAGTCGTCGATGAGCTGGCGCGCGGCGGGTACGCGGAACATGTAGTGCAGCAGATTGCGCTCGGTGGCGCGGCGGTCGAGCCAGCCGACGAAGAGCGCGCCGGCGGGCCGGTTCCAGGCGATGGCGTCCCAGTCGCGGTCGAGCACGTAAGCGGGCGTGCGGATGCTCCCGAGCGCGCGCTCCAGGGTCGAGAACACCTCGGGGCTGGCCGCTTTCGCCCCGCCGTCGGGATCGTGCTGGCCGGCCAGATCGAACAGATAGAGGCGTTCGGCCCGCGTGAGCTGCAAGGCGAGCGCGAGACGCCCAACGAGTGCGGCCGAGACGCTGGGCGCCCGCGCCTGCTCGATCCAGGTCAGCCAGGTCGGGCTGATGCCGCACAGCGCCGCCAGCTCTTCGCGCCGCAGGCCCTTGGCACGCCGCCGAAGGCCCTCGGCCAGGCCGGCTTGCGCGGGCGTCAGGCGCTCGCGGTGCGCGCGAACGAATTGGGCCAGCGGTTCGGCTTGCACGGTTGG
>CAZZWY010000599.1:0-2790 GCA_964657785.1 uncultured Acetobacteraceae bacterium | reverse complement strand
CGACCGAATCCATCGGTTTTATTCAGTTCCGCACAGCATGAAACACCACACTAGCTCAGGAGTCGGGGTTCCTGGCCCTTTGGCGCGGCAACGACCTGTTCAGGAAGACGGCGGCCAGGACGAGGGTGGCAAGAGCCGCCTCGTCGATTCGACTGTCCTGCCTGAAATCGATCGCACGCCGGACACGTCCTTCCAGACTGGCGTTGAAGAGTTGCGAGGGATCCGCGAGCGATGCACCTTTTGCAAAGGTCAACTTCACCACCTTCTGGTAGGTTTCACCGGTGCAGATGATGCCGTCACACGACCAGACAGGCGTGTTCCACTTCCATTCCTCGACAACCGCTGAATTCGCGCCTCTGATCACCGACCTCAGCCTCGAGAGCATCGGCCCTCTCCAGTCCCGCAGCTCGCCAATCTTCGCGTCGATCAGATCGGACGGAGACTGGGTCCGATTCCTGGCTTCCGGCATGCACTGCCCCAGACAGTTGGCGTCGTCCTAACCGAACCGGGCAGCCGATCGGGCCCGCGCCTTGACCGCCTCGACCTCCCGGTTGCGCGGATCAGCAGTCGTCACGAGCGACCGAATGAGCGTTCGCGCCGACGCCGCCACTGCGTCGACCGCCTGCTCGAAGGCCTCCTCGTTCACCTTCGACGGCACGTTGAAGCCACTGAGCTTGCGAACGAACTGGAGCGAGGCGTCGCGAATTTCGAGCTCGGTGGCGGGCGGCTCGAAATTGAACAATGTCTTGATGTTTCGGCACATGGAGACTCCGGAACGCGGCACTGGGCCAATGTTATCGCTCGCGCCGAAGCGCCATCGACGCACAAAGCTTCGGGCCCTCAAAGCTGCTCCTGCGGCACGAACGGCGCGAGCAGCATCGACTTGAAGCGCAGCCACGGGGTCGAATCGGGCTCCTCCGTCAGCACCCGCTCGCGCTCGCCGTCGATGCTGATCCATTCCAGACCCGACCCGGTGCCGCGCAGCCGCACGCGGTAGGCGCTCTGGTAGCGATCGATGTCAATCACGCGCAGCAACTCCTTGGCGAGCGCCGGGCTGCGAACGACCGCGCCGAGTTCGGTATTGATGCTCGCCGAGCGCGGGTCGAGGTTCATCGAGCCGATGAAGAGCGCCGTCTTGTCGACCACCACCAGCTTGGCATGCAGGCGGCCGAGCGACGCACCGAAGAGGAACATGCGCTTGTTCTCCTTCAGCCGCGAGCCGCTCAGCTCGTAGAGTTCGACGCCCATGCGCAGCAGTTCCTCGCGGTGCCGGCTGTAGCCGATGTGGACGGCCGGCTCGTCGGTCGAGGCGAGCGAATTCGTCATGACCGCGACCTCGACGCCGCGGCTGCGCAGTTCGCGGAACATCGCGAGGCTGAGATCGCCCGGCACGAAGTACGGCGACGACGCGATCACCTCGCGTTTCGCGCCGCGGATCACCTCGAACAGGTTGTAGGTGACGCTGGTGTCCAGGGGCGCACCGCCGGCGACGCCGTCGAAGGGCTTGTCGGGGTGGTCGGCGAAGACGAAGGCGTCGCCCCAGATCAGACCGAGGCGACCGAAGTCGAGGTCGTCGGCGATCGGGCCGTAGCCGAGGATGTCGTTCGGCGGCAAGGCCTCCGGCGGCGGGGTGCGGGCCGGGCCGGTCCAGTCCTCGAAGCGGCGCCGCAGTTCGGCGGGGGCGACGGCGGAGAAGGCGATGTCCTGGAGCGGATAGGCCGAGGCGCTGTTCCAGTAGCGGTCGAACTGGAACTGAAGCGGCGGCACGACGAAGCCGACCGTGAAGGCATCGACGTCGACGAAATTTTCCGTCGCCCCGCGCAGGTAGTACTCGTTGGCGACGTTGCGCCCGCCGATCACGGCCATCGCGCCGTCGGCGATGAAGAGCTTGTTGTGCATCCGGTGGTTGAGACGCCTCAGGTCGCCGAGCGACGCGAGGTAGCGCTTGCCGACACTCTGGTCGCGGCCACAGCAGAACGGGTTGAAGAGCCGCACCTCGACGTTCTTGTGGGCGGCGAACGCCAGCCAGAGCTCGTCCTCGCCGCCGGTGTAGAGGTCGTCGAGCAGCAACCGCACCCTCACCCCTCGCTCGGCCGCGTCACGCAGCGCCCGCAGCAGCCAGCGCCCGGTCTCGTCGTTGGCGAACTGGTAGTACTGGACGTCGAGCGAGGCCTCGGCGCGACGCGCGAGCTGCACGCGCGTGTCGAGCGAGAAGAGGCCGAGCGGCATCAACCGGAACCCCGAGAGCTCGGGTGACGGAGACGACTGCTGCGCGATCCGCCCGAGCGTCGTCGATTCGCTCAGCGGGATCGCCTGGCTGGCGACGCGGTTGCGTTCCACCGGCGGGAGCGTGCCGCAAGCGCCGAGCAGCGCGCAGGCGAAGACGGCCAGCAGCAAGGCGATCGACCGGCAGCCGGGCAGATCGGGCATGGAATTCGGTTCCGGGTCCGTGGGGCAGGTGCAGGCGCGCGTGCAGATTCAGGTGCGGATGCAGGTGCCGGGGCTGGATGATGCCGCATGACGCGACGGGCGCGATGGGGCTTCTGCGGGCTTTCACTACCATCGGCACGAAGTCTCACGCTGCCGCCCCCATGCCCCACCCTCCTCGCATGCCTCACCCTCTTCGAACAGCCCGCCACCCGACCGCCCGGGCCCGCCGCGCCATCGCCGTCGCCGCCTGCCTCGCCACGCCGGCCGCGTGGGCGGTCGATCCTGCCGCCGCACCAGGCCTCGAACACTGCGCCGCCATCGGCACCGCCGCCGACCGGCTCGACTGCTACGACAAGCTCG
>CAZZWY010000598.1:0-2823 GCA_964657785.1 uncultured Acetobacteraceae bacterium | reverse complement strand
GCCCAGCTTGACGCCACGCGACACCTTCGTGCGCAGCGCATCGGATGCGATCCGGACGCCCTTGCGCGACAAGCCCAGGATGACGCTGGAGAAGGTGTAGGCGCTGAACAGGAGGTTGGGCGCGCGGTCCCAGAGACTGTTCGGGTCGAGGGGATTTCCCGAGCGCACCGGCCCCATCAAGACGGGGTAGGACACCGCCCAGCGGTCGGGAACGAACACCTTTTCGAATCGCAGCGTCTTGCTTCCCGTGGCCCGCAGGCCGAAGGTGTGCCAGTCGTCGACGATTTGAATGTCCTGCATCGGAATGAGCAGCATCACCGGTGGCGCACCTTCGAGGGCGCCGCCGACCATCGCGTAGCCGGCATGGTCGCAGCCGCTCGAGAAGGCCCAGTCGCCGTCGACGCAGTAGCCGCCCGGGACTCGCTGCACCGGACGGGGCGCGAGCCCGGAGGAGATCAAGGTCTCGCTGTTGCTTCCCCAGACCGCTTCCTGCACGTCGTCGGGCCAGACCGACAGATAAAGATGGTGCAGCAGCAGCACGCCGTACACCCAGGCACTCGACGCGCACCCTTGCGCGAGTTCTTCGATCACCCGGCTCACGACATCGAAATTGCTGTCCGTTCCGCCCCAGCGCTTGGGTTGGGCGAGGCGAAAGAAGCCGGCGGCGTGAAAGTCGGCAATCGTTTCCGACGGAACCCTTCGATGGGCCGTGGCCGCGGGCTCGCGCTCTCGCAGCACCGGAACCATCGCCTTGGCCGCCGCGACGCAATCGTCGATCGCGTTCGGCTGGAACGCGCTCTTTTTCAGAAGGTGAACCGCCATGTCGTCTCTCGTTCGTTGTTAAGAAAGTGCCAATGCTCGGGTGAAGGCCGACTTGCCCTCGTACCGCGGTTTCATGACATCCGCGCCGGCAGCACTTGGCCGCGGACCTCGCCGAAGCCGATGCGGGCGCGGCCCGGCTGTTCACACCAGCCCCGCATGACGACCGCATCCCCGTCCTGCAGGAAGGTGCGTTCTTCGACCGGGGCGTCCTGGCCGTCGCCGACCGGTACCGAGCGCCGTCCGGCGAAGGTCAGTTCCAGCAGCGCGCCGGCTTCCGCCGCTGTGGGGCCGGAGATGGTGCCCGTGCCGAGCAGATCACCCGGTCGGAGGTTGCAGCCGCCCAGGGTGTGGTGGGCGATCATCTGCGCGATCGTCCAGTACTGATGCGTGAAGCTGGTGCGGCTGAGCAGGGCGGCTCCGACCCCTGCGTCGCGGCGCCGCGGTGTTTCCAGCGAGACCTGCACTTGCACGTCGAGCGCACCGTGGCGCCGGTTCCGAGTCGACTCCAGATAGGCCAGGGGCTGCGGCGCGTCGGCCGAGCGACGCCACTCGCCGCGATAGGGCGCCAAGGCCTCCATCGTGACGATCCAGGGCGATATCGTGGTCGCGAAATTCTTGGCCTGGAAGGGCCCGAGCGGGGCCGATTCCCAGGCCTGAACGTCTCTTGCCGACCAGTCGTTCAGCAGGCAGAGGCCGAACACGTGATCGTCGGCATCGTCGAGTGCGATCGGCGTACCTTGCCGGTTGCCTCGGCCGATGAAGACGCCGAGTTCCATTTCGTAGTCGAGGCGCGAGCAGGGCGATGTCACGGGTGTCTTTGAACCCGGGGGGATCACCTGGCCGATGGGGCGGTGGAACCGCTGGCCGCTGACGCCGATGCTGGACGTGCGGCCGTGGTAGGCGACCGGCATCCAGAAGAAGTTCGGGAAGACCGCGTCTTCGGGGCTTCGGAACAGCCGGCCGCAATTGTCGGCATGATGGAACGAGGTGTAGAAATCGGTGAAGTCACCGATCCGCGCCGGCAGATCGAACTCGCCGATCGACTGCGGGATCAGGCAGCCCCGCAGCGCTTCGACACGCGCCCCGTGGGCCGAAGCTTCGAGCAGTGAAAACAAGCCGTGGCGCAAGGCACGCCACGCGGAGGTGCCGAGCGCGAAGAAATCATTCAGCGCCGGGCGGCTGCAAGCGGCCACCGCGTCCGCGGCCTGGCCTTCGAGGCAGCCTGCACGGTACACGGCCGCGAGGTCGATGATCTGGTCACCGATCGCCACGCCGCCGCGGAAAGTCTCGTCGCTGTCGCCGCGACGGAAGATCGCGAACGGAAGGTTCTGGATCGGGAAGTCGCCGTCCGGCGCGTTGGCGGATTCGAGCCAGCTGCGCGCCGCCGGGTCGTGGGTGTGATTCGTTTCCATCGAAAGCTTCACCGACGGCTCAGTCCTGATCCGGGAGGACGGCGAAGACATCGCACTGCAACAGCATGCCGGCGGGGAGACGGTCGTTGACCATGACGTGGCGCGCAGGACGCGAGGCCGCGTCCGGAAAGGCCTTCACCCAATGCGCGTTGATGAGCTCTCGCGAGACGTCCGGGGCAATGAAGAAGGTCATCTTCAGGACGTCCGGGAACGACGCCCCAGCCGCTTCCAGAATCCGCCCCGCATTGGCGAACGTGTGTTCGCATTGAGCCTCCAGGCCCTCGGCCAACCGGCCGGTGGACGGATCGGTGCCGAAGATGGCGCCCGTCATCACGATGCCGCGGAGGACCGATGCGGCCGGCGTCGGGTTCTTGCCGTGGCTGAAGCCGTCGATCTCGATGCTCTTACGCATGGCTTGTGTTCCTGGTCGGTTCGGGCGCCGAAGCGGGCGCGTCTTCCACCTCGAAGCCGACCAGGCCGTAGCCGGTGAGCATCGGGGCGTAGTAGTGGCGCTGCACGCGCTTGATCGACCCACCGTATTCGGCGAGCGCTCCGCGCATGGCGAGCCAGACCATCATCTCGACCGATT
>CAZZWY010000597.1:0-2829 GCA_964657785.1 uncultured Acetobacteraceae bacterium | reverse complement strand
GATTGCTGGGCCTGGGCGGATTCGAGCCGCTCGACCTTCTCCTGCAGCGCCTTGTTCTCGGCCGCGAGGGCGTCCAGGCGCTTGGCCAGCGCGGCGATGCTCGCGGCGTCGGCGGAGGCCGAGGCGTTCTTCGACGCCGCATCGGCGGCCTTGCCCGCCGCGCGGGCGAGGGGGCTGGCGGAAATCGCCGCGGCGAGGCTGGTCGCGACGAGCGCACGGGTCAGCGGCACGGGGGAGAGCAACAGGGTTGAGCGCACGGCGCGGCTTTCGTAGGTGAGTTGCAAGAAGCGGGGAATGGGCGCGCGGCTCACGGCGCGCGGTAGCGCAGCGACCCGAAGACGCCGTCGAGCTCGCCGTTCGGCGCGGCGGCGAAGTAGAGCGCGTTCGCATCGCCGAGCACGTCGCCGTTGCCGAACACCATGCCCCAGAGCCCGGGCACCAGCAGCGGCGACCCGTCGGGGTTGCGGACCACGTTGACGGCGGTGCGGCTGGCGGTGTCGAACGCGGTGATCGCGCCTTTGGAGCCGCCTTCGTCGTAGTCGCCGAAGTTGCCGACGAGCAAGGTGTTCGAGAGGCCGCCGAAGTCGTCGGGCGCGAGCGCGAGGCCCCAGGGCGCATTCAGCAGTCCCCGGTCGTTCCACACCGCGATCAGCTTGCCGTCGAGGTCGAACTCGGCGATCCGGCCCGCCCCCGGCGCGTGGACTTCGTTGGCGGGCCAGGGCGTGCCGACCGGCGCGTTCGGATCCTGCTGGACCTGCGCATAGGCGACGAAGACGCTGCTGCCGATCACCTGGACGTTCCAGGGGACGTAGTCGCCCGCCTGGATCGCGTTCGGATGCGCCGCGAACGGGTTGGTGAACGCCGCGCCGCCGTTGAGCGTCGAGGTGATCTCGCGCAGCGTTCCGTCGGCCTGCAGGGTCTTGTCGAACACGCGGACCCGAAAGCTGCCGGGCACGCCGGCCACCGCGGCAGCGCTGGTGCAGACGCTGGTGTCGGTGCCGAAGTCGGCAGCGTAGAGCCGGTCCGAGGTCGGGCTGATCGCCAGGCCGTAGAACTGGCCGCAGTCGGCGGGGTCGGTGCGGGTGTCGAAGATTTTCACGCCGGTCGAGGCGCGGTCGTAGCCGCTGCCGTCGGCGTGCTTGCGTTCGGTCCAGGCGTAGATCGCGCCGAAGTTGGTCGCGAAGAGGAACTTCGCCCCGGCGGTGATCGGTGTCAGGTTCACGCTCGGCGTCGACGGCGTCTGGGTGATCACGAAGCTGGTCGGCTGGCCGTTGAAGACGACGCCGGTCGCGTGGTTGTCGATGATGTTCGGCAGGCCGGTCGCGGGGTCGGTCGGGAACCCCGGGAACGTGATCGCGTTGCTCGCGAGCGGCGCCAGATCGGCGCAGAGCGTCGACGGCGCCGTGCAGGGGGGCGTCGTCTTGCCGGTGACGTCGCCGACGTATTCGTACGACTTGTCGCCCGCGAGCACCCAGAAGTGGCCGGGCTGGCCCGCCGGCCGGATCGCCACGCCCCAGGCGTCGATGAAGGCCGGCTCGACGCCGAGCGTCGGCGGGTAGCTCGCGGCGTTGTTCGAGACGAAGATCGACTGCACGTAGCTGTTGGCGTCGGTGCCGCCGCTGTCCGTCGTGCTGCCGCCGCCTCCGCAACCGTTCAGCAGCCCTGCGAGGGCGCAGGCTGCAAGGAGGCCGATCCGGCGACGACGTGAGTTCATGGAGATGTCGAAATGCTGAGAAGTCCGAAATTCTAATGCGACTTGTTCTCAGTTCGATTCCGTTGCTCATCTGCACCTGCATTTTCGTTTCCGACGCCGCCGAGATCGCCTCCCGGCCAGACCACCGCCCGGGCGGTCAGTGCTTCGGCGTCAACGCTTCACGAAGCCGACGCACGGGTCCGCGCGTTGGGCAGCGCGCGTGACCCGAACGACGTCGTACGGCGCGTCGGCGTCGTTCGCCTCGAGAAAGCCGACCGCCACGAGCTGCTTGGGCGACACGCCGGCGCCGAGGAGATAACGGGGCACGCCCAGATCGCGCCGCACGTGGCCGTTGCCGGCGATCAGGATCACGCGCTCGAAGGTGCGCCCGGCGTCGAGCAGCGTCTCGGCCAAGGTCGCGTCGCGTGCCCGTTCGGCCAGCGCCATGGCGGGCCAGAGCCGTTCCGGCAGCGCGTGGCAGTGCCCGGCATCGATCTCGCGCTCCATGGTCGATTCGTCCGCGGTGCTCCAGCCGGCGAGGTTCATCAGCGTGGTGGCGCGGGCCGGCACCGACGCGCTCGTCGCCCGCACGATGGCTCGCGCGTCGTCACGGCTCAGGTTGCCGCCGCGCAGGGTGGCGCCGGCCGCGAGCGCCGCATCGATCACCGGGCGGTGCATCGGCCAGGCCCAGCCGCTGCGGTCGAGCGCGCCGGCCGTCGCGACCGATTCGGCGTCACGCGGCGCCGCGGCGATCGCCTCGTCCCGCCCACGGTCCATCTGCTCGAAGACGACGCAGGTGCGGCGCTGGTCGGCGAGCAACGCACCGATCAGCGCCGCATGGAGGCGGTGCTGCTCGGCGTTGTCGTGGACTTCGCCGAGGAGCACGTACTGCACCGGCCGCAAGCGCTGGACGAGCGGATCGTCCGGTCCGATGCGGTCGGACGCACAGCCGGCGAAGGGCGCTGCCAGCAGCGCGAGCAGCAGGCGGCGGCGGGGCACGCTGGAAGGAATGAACGGGCGACGCACGGTGGAGCGGGCCTGTCGCGCGTCAGCCCGCGCCCTGCATGCGCAGCCGCCGGGCGGCGTCCTCCGCACGGGCGTCGTCGATCTCGCGCAGCACCCCGCCGAGGTCCACC
>CAZZWY010000596.1:0-2829 GCA_964657785.1 uncultured Acetobacteraceae bacterium | reverse complement strand
CAGCGTCGCCGACGGGTCGCAGAGCGTGATCCTGCCGCAGGTGACCTTCGGCATTGCGGTGCGCATGGCGGTGATGTCGACGATCGCCGGGAACACCGCCTGAAGGACCGGGACCACTCCGCATGAAGCTTCTGATTTCGAACGGGCGGCTCGTCGACCCGTCCTCCGGGCGCGACGAGACCGCCGACGTCGCGATCGCCGCCGGCCGCATCGTCGCGATCGGGCGGCTCGGCGATGGCTTTTCGGCCGACTTCGATGCCGATTCGACGATCGACGCCGCCGGGCTCGTCGTCGCCCCGGGGCTCGTCGACCTCGCGGTGCGCCTGCGCGAACCCGGCCACGAGCACGAAGGCATGCTGGAGTCGGAAATGGCCGCGGCGGTCGCGGGCGGGGTCACGAGCCTGGTCTGCCTGCCCGACACCGACCCCGTCCTCGATGAGCCCGGCCTGGTGCAGATGCTCAAGTTCCGGGCCGGCAACCTGAACCTCGCGCGCCTCTACCCGCTGGGCGCGCTCACCCGTGGCCTCGCCGGCGAGGTGCTCACCGAGATGGCCGAGCTGACGCAGGCCGGCTGCGTCGGCTTCTCGCAGGCCGAGGTGGCCTGCAGGGACACGCTCGTGCTGCACCGCGCGCTGCAATACGCCTCGACCTTCGGCTACGCCGTCTGGCTCCGGCCGAACGACGCCTGGCTCGGCAACGGCGTGGCCGCCAAAGGGGCGCTCGCGACGCGGCTCGGCCTCTCCGGCGTGCCGGTGATTGCCGAGACGATCGCGCTCGCAACGCTCTTCGAGCTGGTGCGCGACACGCAGGCGCGCGTCCACCTCTGCCGCCTCAGCAGCGCCGCGGGGGTCGAGCTGCTTCGCCGCGCCAAGGCCGAGGGCCTGCCGGTGACCGGCGACGTCAGCATCCAGCAGCTTCACCTGACCGATCACGATATCGGCTACTTCAACGCCGCGATGCGCGTCACGCCGCCGCTGCGCCAGCAGCGCGACCGGGATGCCATCCGGGCGGGATTGGAAGACGGCACCATCGATGCGCTGGTGAGCGACCACACGCCGGTCGACGCCGATGCCAAGCAACTGCCCTTCGCCGAGGCGGAGCCGGGGGCGAGCGGGGTCGAGTTGCTGCTCGGCCTGGCGCTCAAGTGGGGCAGTGAGGCGGGGATCGCGCTGCCTCGCGCGCTCGCGACGGTCACCTGTGCGCCGGTGCGGGTCCTCGGCGAGGCGCTCGGCTCGATCGGCGCCAGCGCGGGGCGGCTCGTCGAAGGCGGGATCGCCGATCTGTGCCTCTTCGACCCGGCGGCACGCTGGCAGGTGACCGGGGACGCCTTGAAGAGCCGAGGCAAGCACACCCCTTTCGCCGGGCAGGAACTGCAGGGCCGGGTTCGCTGCACCGTGGTGGCCGGCTCGATCGCCTACGACGCCGCCCGATGACCGGCTGGCGGGCGGCCGGCCGCATCGCGGCCTGCGTGCTCCACGGTCTGCATGCGCTCGCGGTCGTGCTGTTTCGCTTCGGCTCGCTCGACGTGCATGCGCGCCAGGCGACCATCGGCTGGTGGGCCGCGACGATGCTCGAGCGGATCGGGGTCGAGCTCCGGCTGAGCGGCGTCCCGGCCGAGGGCGGCGTGCTGCTGGTTGCGAACCATGTGTCCTGGCTCGACATCCTGGCGATTCACGCGGTCTGCCCGCGGGCCTCGTTCGTGTCGAAAGCCGACATCCAACGCTGGCCGCTGATCTCGCGCCTCGCCACGGCGGCCGACACCCTCTACCTCGAGCGCGAGAGAAAGCGCGATGCCCGGCGGGCGGTGCATTCGATCGCCGAATCGCTGCGGGCCGGGCGCCTCGTTGCCGTCTTCCCGGAAGGCACGACGGGGGAGGGACGAACCCTGCTGCCCTTTCACGCCAATCTGCTGCAGGCCGCCATCGTGACCGGCACGCCGGTGCAACCGATGGCGCTGCGCTACTCGGACGCCGGGGAGCCGTTCAGCCGTGCGGTCGAATTCGTCGGCGCGACGACGCTCGCGCAAAGCGTCTGGCGGGTTGCCTGCGCCGACCGGCTCGTCGTCCACGTCACGCTGCTCGCACCGCAGGACACCGCGGCGGCGCAGCGCCGCGAACTCGCCGGCGCGTTGCGACACCGCATCGCGGGCGCGCTCGAAGGCGCGGCTGCCCGTGCCTGCTGATGCGTCAGGCGCGCGTGCGCCGGACCACGCCGCCCAGCAGGGCCAGGCCGGCCAGCATCAGCGCGTAGGTCTCGGGTTCCGGCACGGCCGGGAGCGGCGTCACGTCCGGCGGCGGCACGGCGTCGAGCGCCTCGTTGTAGAGGCGAAGCGAGGCGATGCTGCCGCTCGAGTATTCGCCCTGACCGCCACCCACCAGATTGTCGAGGAACAGATTGATGTTGTCGGTCGAATCGATGTTCATGACGGTGGTCGCGAACGTGGCCTGCGCCGAGCCGTCGAGATAGAACGACACGCTGCCGGCGTTGTCGACGAGAAAGACGTCGTGATAGACGTCGTTGCTGAACGCCGAGCCACCGCCGATCGGGTAGACGTCCAGCCTGTTCGACGGATCGACGTAGAAGCCGGCGTCGGTCGACCGGCTCGACACATCGACGATCCGCCGCCACGCATTGTTGCGGTCGGTGAACTTGAAGACGATTTCGAGCGAATAGGTGCTGTTGCTGCTCAGCAAGCCCGTCGTGTCGAGAGTCAAGCCGGCCTGATCCGTCAGCGGCGTGGCCGCGCCCTGGAAGTTGTAGACGGTCCGTGACGTTCCGTTCACCGTGTCGGTCATGAACCCGGAAAGGTTCAGGGGATCGGTGGGAAAG
>CAZZWY010000595.1:0-2830 GCA_964657785.1 uncultured Acetobacteraceae bacterium | reverse complement strand
CTTTCAGACGGCCCACCTCGGCGAGATCGGCATCCCCGTCGGCAGCGCCGGCGCGGATGCGCTGCTGCGCGACTTCGCAACGCGCATCGACGACTACGGCCGGGCGCGCGACTTCCCCGCGGTGCGCGGCACGAGCGGTCTGTCGGTGCACCTGCGCTTCGGCACGCTCTCGGTCCGCGAGGCGGCGCGCACCGCGCTCGACCGGATGCAACGGGCCCCCAAGGCGCCGGGCGCTGCGGTGTGGCTTTCGGAACTCTGCTGGCGCGACTTCTACCAGCAAGTGCTCCACCATTTCCCGCATGTCGTCGGCGCGAGCTTCCGGCCGGCCTACGACCGGATCCGCTTCGAGACCGGACGCCACGCCGACGAGCTCTTCCAGGCCTGGTGCGAAGGCCGCACCGGCTACCCGCTGGTCGACGCGGCGATGGCGCAGATCAACCGGACCGGCTACATGCACAACCGCCTGCGCATGGTGACGGCGAGCTTCCTCTGCAAGGACCTCGGGATCGACTGGCGCCGCGGCGAGGCCTACTTCGCGCTGCAGCTGAACGACTACGACCTGGCGTCGAACAACGGCGGCTGGCAGTGGGCGGCGTCGAGCGGCTGCGACGCCCAGCCGTATTTCCGCATCTTCAACCCGGTGACGCAGAGCGAGAAGTTCGACACTTGCGGCGAGTTCATCCGCCACTGGCTGCCGCAGCTCGCCGGACTGCCCGACGCGTCGATCCATGCGCCCTGGCTCGCCGCGCCGATCGAGCTTCAGGCCGCCGGCGTCGTTCTCGGGCAGGACTACCCCGCCCCGATCGTCGACCACGACGCCGCGCGGCGCCGGACGCTCGAGCGCTACGCGGTCGTGAAGAGCGCCGGCTGAGCGGCGGCCGCGATCGTGCCTGCTGGCCGCCGTTTCAGGCGGCGACGGCGTGCGCGGTGTAGCGGGCCACGAGCGCCAGCAGGTCTTCCTCGGCGTAGGGCTTGCCGAGGTAGTGATCGACGCCGAGCTCGGCCGCGTAGTCGCGGTGCTTCTGGGCGATGCGCGAGGTGATCATGATCACCGGCAAGTCGCGCAGGCGCTCATCGGCGCGCAGGTTGCGGACGAGATCGAACCCGTCCATGCGCGGCATCTCGATGTCGGAGAGCACGATCTGCGGCACGTCCTCGGCCAGCCGTTCGAGGGCGTCGAGACCGTCCTTCGCGAGCACGACGCGATAGCCCTCGCGCAGCAGCAGGCGCTGGGTGACGCGGCGGACGGTCAACGAATCGTCGACCACCATGACGAGCGGCGCGCTCGGGGCCCCGCCCGCGCCCGTCGCGCCCGTCGCGGCCGGTGCCGTCGCGGCGCCGGAAGTCGCCTGCAGCGCCGCTTGCGTCGCGGCCTGCGCCGCCGCGCCGTAGAGCGTCGCGAGCGCGACCGGGTTGTAGATCAGCGCGACGCTGCCCGAGGCGAGCAAGGTCACGCCGGCGAGCCCCGGCATCCGCGACAGCTGCGGCCCGAGGTTCTTCACCACGACCTCATGGTTGCCGAGCACGTCGTCGACGTGCAGCGCGATGCGCTGCTGAGCGCTGCGGATCGTGACCACCATCCGGGTGCGGTTGCCGCTCTCGGTCGACCGCGGACTGATCTGCAGCAAGGCACCGAGCCAGAAGAACGGCAGGGGCCTGGCGTCTGCCGACGCGCCGTCCGCCGACAACGGCACGACCGGCTCGAAACTCCCGCTGGCATAGGCCGCGTCGACTTCTTCGGGCGTCGCGCGCCGAACCGCTTCGACGAGCGTCGAGGGCACCGCCACCTGGGTCGCCCCGCACCGCAGCATCACGACCTGGGTCACCGCGGTCGTCAGCGGCAGGATGAGCTTGAACGACGTGCCCTGCCCCGCGCTCGTCGCGGTCTCGATGCGGCCGCCCATCGAATTGACTTCCGAGCGGACGACGTCCATCCCGACGCCGCGACCGGCGATCTCGGTCACCCCTTCGGCCGTCGTGAAGCCGGGCATGAAGATCAGGTGCGCGAGCTCGGCCTCGGTGGCCGCCGCGTCCCGTGCCAGCAGTCCGAGGCCGACGGCCTTCTCGCGGATGCGGTGCAGGTCGAGCCCGGCGCCGTCGTCGCGAAACTCGACGCCGACCTCGTTGCCTTCGTGGGAGAGCACGACCGTCACCGACCCGGTCGCCTCCTTGCCGGCGGCCACGCGCGCTTCCGGCGCTTCGATGCCGTGCGCGACGCTGTTGCGCAGCAAGTGTTCGAAGGCACCGGTCATCCGGTCGAGCACGCCCCGGTCGACCTCGACGCCGCCGCCGACGATGTCGAGCCGCACCGATTTCCCCGTCTCCTTCGCCGTCTGCCGGACGACCCGGTAGAGCCGGTCGGAGAGGCCCTCGAACTCGATCATGCGGGTGCGCAGCAAGTCGTCCTGCAGGTCGCGCGTCAGGCGGTGCTGGGCGACGAGCTCGTCCTCGGCGACTTCGATCGCGCGCTGCACGCTGCGTTGGACGGTCGCGACGTCGTTGACCGATTCGGCCATCATCCGCGTCAGTTCCTGAAAGCGCGTGAAGCGGTCGAACTCGAGCGGATCGAACGACTGCGACGCGGCTTTGGCGGCCTCCATCCGCGAGCTCATCTGCAGCTCGCTGTGGAATTCGAGGTCGCGCAGCTGCGCGCGGAGGCGGTCGAGGTTGTCGGTCAGGTCGGCGAGCGCGCCCTTCATCTGGCCGACGCCCGCCTCGATGCGCGACCGGGTGATGCTGATCTCGCCGGCCTGGTTGACGAGACGGTCGAGCACCGGCGCGCGCACCCGCACCGACGACTGCGCGCCTTGCGGGCGCTCAGGCGCCGGAC
>CAZZWY010000594.1:0-2834 GCA_964657785.1 uncultured Acetobacteraceae bacterium | reverse complement strand
TGATCGCCGCGAGCCGGCCGCGCCGCAGCGCCTCGGCCTCGGGCAGGCCCATCTGTTCGAGCTGGAGCGGGTTGTTGGCCACGATCAGGGTCGAGGTCAGCAGGCGGCGCGCCTGCTCGCCGACCTCGACGTCGAGGACGAGCTCGCGCCCGCCGCGCCAGACCGTGACCAGCGCCGCCAGCAGCGCGACCGGCCGGCTGCGCCCCCAGCGCCGCTTGTAGCCCTCGCGGTCCTCGAGCAGCCGCGGGTAGAGACCGAGGCTCGCGTTGACGAGGAAGACGCGGTCGTTGGCGAGCCCGACCTGCGCCGGATGGGCGCGCGCCGTCAGCAGCAGCCGCGTCGCCTCGGCGGTGTCGGCCGGGATGCCGTGGGTACGGCTGAAGTAGTTGAAGGTGCCTTGCGGCAGCACGCCGAAAGGTCGGCCGCTGCCGAGCGTCGCCTGCGCCACGGCGTTGATCGTGCCGTCGCCGCCCGCCGCGACGACCACGCCGCCGGTCGCCCGGGCGCGCTCTACCGCGGCCGCCGCGATCTCCACCATCCGCTTCGGCTGGGTGACGCGGATCAGTTCATGCCGCCGGCCGGCCGCCTGCATCGTCGCCTCGACGATGTGCTGCACGGCGTCGGTGTCCTTCTTGCCGGAGCCGTGGTTCAGGACGATGACGAAGGGAGCGGTCGGCGGGACGGTCTGCGGTTCGAGGCGGGATGCGGCCTCGGGCGGCGCGTCGCCCGAGCCGCCGTTCATCGGTAGCGCGCGGTCGGCGGTCGGTGTGGTCATGGCCGATCGTGCCACGACGCACCGGCAGCCTTCCGATCACCCCGCGTCCGGCTGCACCCCCGGCGCCGCCAGCCGGAACGCCTCCAGCTCGGCGCACGCGGCGTCGACCGCGGCGATCGCGGGCCACTGCGTCAGGTCCACCTTGAAGCGCCGTGCGCTCTCGACCTGCGGCACGAGGTAGACGTCGGCGAGGGTCGGCGCGTCGCCGACGCAAAACCGGCCGCGTCCGGGGTCGGCCCGGAGCAGCGCCTCGATCGCGTCGAAGCCCGCGCCGATCCAGCGCTGGCACCAGGTGTCGATGGCGGCCTCGTCACAGCCGAACTGGCCCCGCAGCACCTCGAGTACGCGCCGGTTGTTCAGCGGGTGCACGTCGCAGCCGACGATCGCCGCGAGCGCCCGCACCCGCGCCCGATCGCCGGGTGCGGCCGGCAGCAGCGGCGGCGTCGGATGCAGCTCCTCCAGCCACTCGATGATCGCCGGCGACTGGATCAGCACGTTGCCGTCGTCCAGCACCAGGGCCGGCACCAGGCCCTGCGGGTTGAGCGCCTTGAAGTCGGCCTGCAGATGGGCCTCGCGGCGCAGGTCGACCGCGACGTAATCGCTGGCAAGGCCCTTGAGCCGGAGCGCGATGCGCAAGCGGTGCGAGGTGCCGCTGCGGAAGAAGTTGTAGAGCTGCATGCGGGCGGTCGGTCAGCCGCGGTGCTCGAACACGCCGAGCTTGCGGTGCAACGGGGTTTCGTCGGCGATGAAGACGAACGCCGGCGTGTCGGCGGAGGCGTTGACGAGCGTGACGGCGAGATAGCCGGGGGCGCAGCAGGTATCGGCCTCGGCGAGCCGGAAATGCTGTTCGCCGAGGTGCGCGTCGACACCGCCCTCGATCAGGTGGAACACCATCGCGGGCGAACGCGCCGGCAGCCGGAGCGTCTGCCCCGGGCGCAGCATCAGCGCGTAGAAGCCGAGGATGTTCTCGGCATGCGCGCCCGTCTCGGGGTTGGTGTAGGTGACCTGGACCGCCTCGAGCGACGGCTGGTCGGCGGCAAGCGACTCGAGCGCGGCGCGCGCGTCGGCCCACGGGTAGCGCAGCATCGGGTAGGGGCGCTCCGAGCGGTCGAAGACCGGCGTCGGGACGATGCCGCCGCGCGCGTAGGCGCGCTCGCCGTGGCTCTCGCGAGCCGTCTGCCGGCCGCCGTCGACGTGGTAGCTCGCCTCGAGGTAGTAGACCAGCGGCAGGTCGAGCACGTCGAGCCAGATCACCGGCTCGCTGCCGTCGTGGCCGTGTTCGTGCCAGAGCCCGGTGGGGGTGAGGATCAGGTCGCCGCGGCGCATCTCGCACCTCTCGCCGTCGACGGTCGACCAGGCTCCCTCGCCTTCGACGACCATCCGGACCGCGTTCGGCGTGTGGCGGTGCGACGGCGCCCATTCGCCCGGCAGCAGCAGCTGCAGGCCGAGGTACATCGCCGCGCTCGCCTGCATCTTCTCGAGGCCGTGGCCGGGATTGGCGAGCACCAGCACGCGGCGTTCGGCCTTCTCGATCGGCGTGAGTTCACCGGCCCGCATCAGGAGCGGCCGCACCGCCTCGTACGACCAGTGAGTCGCCCGCGTGTTCGGCCGCGGCTTGTCGGCCGGCATGACGCCGCGCAGGTTCGGCCAGAGCGGCACCAGGTTTTGCGCACGCAGGGCGGCGACGTATTCCGGCGGCAGGTCTTCGAGTCGTCCGAGTTCGCTCATGGTCGATTCTCCTTCGATTGATCAGGCGAGACAGCGCTCGGCCGTCCAGCCGTAGAGCCATTCCATCGCATCGTAGAAGCGCGCGGGCGATCGGCCCGTCCAGAGGCCGTTGCGCACCAGGCGCTCGACGCCCCGCGCATGAAAGATACGCCCCATCTCGCGCGCCGAGAGCAGCACCCGCGCGGTGCGGGCGACGCGTGACCGCTCGTAGTGCGCGAACGCGGCGCCGAAATCGTCGGCATGCACGCGCAGCGCCTCGCCGAGGGTCGCCGCGTCTTCGAGCGCCATGCAGGCGCCCTGCGCCAGGTATTGCAGGGTCGGGTGGGCGGCG
>CAZZWY010000593.1:0-2835 GCA_964657785.1 uncultured Acetobacteraceae bacterium | reverse complement strand
ACCGGCATCGATGAGGACATCGCCGTCGAGAAGGAACGAGGTGGTCCGGCAGCCGGCGGCGATGGCGCCTGAGCAGCCCAGCACGGTCAATAGCATCGGTCGGTCGTCGCAGTGAGCGGGGGACGCGGTTCGTCGGCCGCGGGCCCCGGGGTCAGGTGATCGGATGCGTCGGCCGGCCCGGGTAGAGGGCCTTGGCGACGGCTCGGGCGATGGCCGTCGGTGTCGACGACAGGGCGGCGTGGGTCGGATACTGCGGCCGCGCGGCGCCCGGAACAAGGCGCAGATGTCGCATTCGGCGGCCGGCCGGCGGTGTCGCGCATCGTTGCCGAGCGCCTTGTGCGAACCGTCACGGCGCAATCCCGCAGCACTGGGAGCCGCCCCCCGGCAGTCGCTTCGGCCGGGGCGCGCTCGAGCCTGCGGCGGCGCCTCAGGCCTGGACGAACTGCATCTGCGTGCCGGCGAGCTCGATCACGTCGCCGTTCTTCAGCTGCACGGTTTCGCCGACCACGGCGTTGCCGTTGACGGTCGGCTGCAGGGTGCCCTCGACGTGGGCGAGCACGTAGCCGCCCGGGCGCTTGGTGATCGAGGCGACCTGCACGCCGGGTTTGCCGACGGTCGTCACGACCTTGGTCAGCACGACTTCCCGACCCGCCGCGGCGCCGTTCAGGACCCGGATCGACGCCGAGGCGGCGGCGCTGCCGATGCCGCCGAAGTTCGACGGGGCGAAGCCCGACGCCGCCGGCTGCGTCGGCGCGCCCAGCGGCGGCCGCGCACCCGGGCGCAGGATCATCGTCTTCTCGTAATCGGCACCGTCCTCGACGAGGAACTTGATCTTGTACTTGCCGATTTCCACCGTGTCGTTGTGACTGAGCAGCTGCTTCTTGACGGCCTTGCCGTTGATGTAGGTGCCGTTGGTGCTGTTCAGGTCTTCGATGAAGACGTCGGCACCGACCATCTGCAGCACCGCATGCTCGCCGCTCACGGCGAGGTTGTCGATGACGATGTCGTTGTAGGGGCGGCGGCCGAGGGTGGTTTTGTCCTTGGTGATCTGGACTTCCTTGATCACCACACCGTCGAGCGATACGACCAGTTTGCCCATGCTGCTTGACCTTTGTCCTGAGACCGACGTCTTCGAGTTCTGTTCAGGGTTGGCGAGGATGTTTCGGCGCGAACTGCGAAGTACCCGCCCCGAGCGTCTCAGCGCCGAAACGGCCACCACGAGCGCGCGCCCTGCGCGGCGCCGCTCGCGCGCACCAGGATCACCGAAATATTATCCTTGCCGCCCGCGTCGTTCGCTGCGTCGATCAACGCGGCACCGACCTCCGAAAGTGACGGATTGCCGCTCAGGAGGCGAGCGATGCCCTCGTCGGGCAGCATGTCGGACAAGCCGTCGGAGCATAGCAGGTAGGTATCTCCGGGCAGCACGTCGTGGAGGTGCGTCTCGAGCAGCACCGTGTCCTCGACGCCGACCGCGCGCGTGACCAGGTTCTTGTTGACCGAGAACGCGGCCTGCTCGGGGGTGATGAGCCCCGAGTCGATCTGTTCCTGCAGCAGCGAATGATCGTGCGTGATCTGCTTGAGCTTGCCGCCGCGCAGCCGGTAGGACCGCGAATCGCCGACGTGGCCGACCAGCAGCCGCGCGTCGCGAAAGACGCCGACGACGAGCGTCGTGCCCATCCCGGCGTACTGCGGGTTCGAATTGGCGGCGTTGAAGATCGCCCGGTTCGCGTTCTCGACGCAGATGTCCATCGCCCGGCGCACGTCGGTATCGGTCGCGTTGTCGGACGCTTGCGCGAGCCAGCGGGCGAGTTCGAGCTTGATGAACGACGTCGCCATGCCGCTCGCGACTTCGCCGGCGTTGTAGCCGCCCATGCCGTCGGCGAGCACCACCAGCCCGGTCGTCTCGTCGAGCGCCACCGAATCTTCGTTGTTGTTCCGCGCCCGCCCGGTGTCGGTCGAACAGAAAAATTCGAGTGTCATGGATGAAGAAGGTGCGGGCATGGGCGCTCGGGACCGTGACGGCCGATGTCGGCCTCCCTTCGTCAGAATTGTGCCCTGTATCGGCAGGGATCGAGGCCGATTCAGGCGCATCGGGCGTGGGACTTCCGGCCGGGCTCGCTCGAGACGTGCAGGCTTGACGTTCAAGCGCCGCGGCCGGCGTCGATGGCGTGGCTCCCGGCCGGGTCGGGCGCCGAACCGGAGAGTTGCCGCGCGATGGCGGCCAGGTCGGTCGCGAGCTGCAGGCCGTTCGCATAGCGCATGTCGGGCCGCTTTTGCAGCGCGAGCGTGACGACGTCCGCAAGCGTCTCGGGCAGCTCGGGGCAGAGCGCGCGCACGTCGGGCGGCGGGTCGTTGGCGATCTCGTGGAGCAGCGCAGCCATCGATTCGGCGCGGTGCGGCAGATAGCCGGTCAGGAGCTGATGCAACATCACCCCGAGCGAATAGAGGTCGCTGCGGCCGTCGACCCGGCGCCCGGCGATCTGCTCGGGCGACATGAAGGCCGGCGTGCCGAGCATCATCCCGGTTCGCGTGCGGTGCGCATCGGTGACGCTGGCGATGCCGAAATCGGTCACCTTCACCGAGCCGGTCGCGGCATCGAGCATCACGTTGGCGGGCTTGATGTCGCGGTGCACCACGCCGTGATGGTGCGCATGGTCGAGCGCCAGCGCGACGCGCTCGAGCGTGCGGAGCACGGTCAAGACCGGCAGCAGGGTGCCCGGGCGGGTGTAGGCCCGCACGTCTTCGCCGGGCAGGAATTCCATCGCGATGAACGCCAGTCCGTCGACTTCGCCGACATCGTGGCCATCAACAAGTTCGAGCGCCGCGGCTCGGAGG
>CAZZWY010000592.1:1611-2843 GCA_964657785.1 uncultured Acetobacteraceae bacterium | reverse complement strand
CACCATCGAGCGCGGCCGGACGCTGGCGCTCGTCGGCGAATCCGGATGCGGCAAGAGCACCGTCGCGCGCTTGCTGGTGGGCCTCTACCCGCCGACGCGTGGCAGCGTGCGCTTCGACGGCATCGACACGGCCGCGGCGTTCCGGTCGAAGACGGCGCCGGTGCTGCGCCGCCGGATGCAGATGATCTTTCAGGATCCGTACGCGAGCCTGAATCCGCGCTGGAAGGTCGCGGCGATCGTCGGCGAGCCGCTGACCGAGCACCGGCTCGTCGCGCCCGGCCCGGCGCTTCGGTCCCGGGTCGGCGCGCTGCTGAAGTCGGTCGGCCTCGCTGCTGCCGACGGCGAGAAGTTCCCGCACCAGTTCTCGGGCGGCCAGCGGCAACGGATCTCGATCGCCCGCGCGCTCGCCACCGAACCCGAGTTCCTGGTCTGCGACGAGCCGACCTCGGCGCTCGACGTGTCGGTGCAGGCGCAGGTCCTCAACATCATGAAGGACCTGCAACGCCGGCAGGGCCTCACCTACCTCTTCATCTCGCACAACCTCGCGGTCGTTCGCCACGTCAGCGACCAGGTCGGCGTGATGTACCTCGGCGGCATCGTCGAGCTCGCCGACAAGGCGAGGCTTTTCGGCCAGCCGCAGCACCCCTACACGCGGATGCTGCTCGACGCGATCCCCGACATCCACATGACCGGTCGCGCACGCACGCCGGTCCAGGGCGAGGTGCCGAACCCGCTCTCGCCCCCGAGCGGCTGCACCTTCCATCCGCGCTGCCCGCATGCCAACGCGCGCTGCCGCAGCGAGCGGCCGCCGTTGCAGCGCCTGCGTGGCGTGCTGGTCGCTTGCCATGCGGTCGAAGAGGATCGGATCTAGACGTCTGCGCGGCCCGCCAGGTCGCCGCACGAACCGTATCGCTCGCGCCGTGCGCCTCAGCCCGCCACCAGCGGCTGGCCGACGATCGCCGACGGCGCGCCTCGATCGGCCGCGGCGCTGGGGGAGACCACCTCGTTCCACTCCGAAGCGATGTGCCGCAGCGACAGCATCAGGTCGTCGGCCATCGCTTCGAGCAGCTTCACTTCACGCTGCGTCATCATGCGCGGCTGGACGTCGAGCAGGCACAAGGTGCCGAGGATGTGGCCCGACGCATCGCGCAGCGGCGCGCCGGCGTAGAAGCGCACGCCCTTGGCCGCCAGCGCGGGATTGCCGACGAAGCGGAGGTCGCGGCTCACGTCCG
>CAZZWY010000592.1:0-1601 GCA_964657785.1 uncultured Acetobacteraceae bacterium | reverse complement strand
GGGTCTGCGCCGTCGCCACCACATGGCCGCAGATCGAGAGTGGCCGCGGCAGCGAGAGTTCGGCCGAGGTGACGGCGGCGACGCCGGTGGCGTCGGGGGTCAGCAGGGGGCCGTAGGCGGCGCCGACCTGCTGTCGATCCTCCTCGATGAGCGTGACCATCGCGAGCGGCACGTCGAAGATGTCCGCCGCCCGTTTCGACGCCGCTTCGAAGAGCGTCGCCGCCCGCGGGTCGAGGGCGCCGCTGCCGCGCAAGGCCTCGAGCCGCGCGGGCTCGTCGGACGGCACCGCTGCCGGTTGGAAGCCGCTCTCGAGTTGCGCCCCGTTCAGGCCGACGATCCGGATCACCGCTTCGTTGACCGAGGTGACGACAGCGTCGGCGCCGAGCGCTTTCACGGCGTCTTGGCCCAGCAGCTCGGCCGGCGCGTTCCAGAGGCCCAGGATGATGTGCACGTCCGGCCAGCGGCGCCGCAGCCGCTTGCAGAATTGCCGCGCCGGGATCTTCGGGTCACGGCTGAAGTAGGACAGCAGCACCACCTGCGCGCCCTTCAGGTCGAGCCGGGCGATGTAGTCCGAGCTGACCGTCGCCGCCGGCCGGTGCTCGGCGGGCGAGTGCTCGGTCGACAGGGCGTGCGCCATCATCCGGGCGGCCAGGGTGTCGACCTCCCACTTGGCGCCGATGCACACCGTCGTCGGGTGGCCGGTCTCGACGCTTCCGGGGTGTTGTTCGGCGATGTCGTCGAGGAGCGCGTCCATGCCGGTGACGACCCGATGTCGGTGGTGGGCGTTCGACGCGCCGGCGTGGTCGAGGCTCGCCATGCGCAGCACCGAGAGGCCCACCTGGTCGTAGAAGGTGGTGACGCTGCCGGTCGCGGTCTGCTCCTGCGCGAGATCGATCGCTTCCTCGACGTCGCCGGCGAGCAGCCGCTGGTAGATGCGCGACGGCGTGTCGAGGGCGGGCTGGCTGCCGAGCAGCACGTCGAGGAACTGCAGCCGCGGCAGGTAGCGGCCGATCACGAGCAGGCACACCGTCAGCGGCGTCGACATCACCAGGCCGACCGGTCCCCAGAGCGCGGTCCAGAAGATCGCCGACGTCATCAGCGAGATCGCCGAGAGCCCCGTGCTGGCGCCGTAGAGCCACGGTGCGATCAGGTAGCTGCCGATGAGCTGGAGGACGGCGATGAGCCCCACGGTCCAGAGCAGCATGTGCCAGCCCGGGTCGATGGCGAAGGCGAGGGCGACGGGAAAGACCGCCGACAGCATCGGCCCGACGTACGGCACGAAGCGCGCGACCGTCGCCGTCGCGCCCCAGAGCCACGCGCCCGGCACGCCGATGATCCAGAGGCCGATCGCGAGCGGCGCCCCGAAGCTCGCGTTCACCACGAGCTGCATGATGAGGTACTTGCTGATGCGGGCGCCGGCTTCGTCCATCGCGTCGGTCGAGCGCTGCAGGCTGCCGCCCCAGAGCCGCAGCATGCGGTCGCGGAGGTCGAGGCGGTCGAGCAGGATCAGCACCAGGAACACGAGCACGATGCCGGTGGTCGCAAGCGGGCCGCTGCCGAGCTTGAGCAGCGTCGCCGCCTGCTGGATCGGGGAGGGCGGC
>CAZZWY010000591.1:0-2843 GCA_964657785.1 uncultured Acetobacteraceae bacterium | reverse complement strand
GCACGAGGCCATCGCCTGCGAGGGTGCCGATCTCCGCGGCGTCGCCCGGCAAGCTCATCTCGGCCAGCACCTGCCCGTCTCCGACCTGCACCGCGCCGATGGTCCGGTACGTACTGCCGTACTGAACGCCGCAGCGTCGCGACAAGGCGTCGTAATGCGTCTCGGCGTCGATCGGACGGCGCCGCATCTGCGACCGGAGCCGCGCGACGTCCAAGGTCACCTGCTGCAGATCGGTGCGCAGCCGTGCCTGCCCCTGGCACTGGACGACTTCCGCCGCCCCCTCGCCCTCGTCGCCGTAGATCTCGAAGGCGACCCGATCGTCGGCCTGCGCGAACAGGGCGACGAACAGGCGGCTGCCCGCGACCGGCGCGACCGGGTCCGCCCACGCGATGTCGGTCATCTCCAGCAGGGCTCGACCGGGGTCCGACCGCGGCGCGATCGCATCAGCGAATGCAGCACGGGCCATTTCGAGATGCACGGCGGCCGCGATGGTGGGCCGCGCCACGCCGCCCTCGTCGAGGACCCGATGGTCGGCGATGAAGGAGTCGCCGTCGCGCAGCACGGTGCAGTAGCGCTGCTGGCGCAGGTCGGACACGTTGCGGTGCAGCAGCGGGTGAAGCGGTGGGTGCAGCGCTTCGGCCACTCGTTGCGCCGCGCCGCGCCCCGGCTCCGACGGCTCGCGCCAATAGCGGTCCCTCGCGAAGGGATAGACCGGCAGGCTGACGCGGCGCGGCGGGGCGCCCGCATACAGCGTCTTCCAGTCCACCCTGGCGCCCGCCAGCCAGGCCGACACCCGTCGCGCGGGATCGCGGTCGACCGCGGCGGGACCGCTTGACGGCGCTGTCGTCGCCTCGCCGGCTTCCGAGTGCCGCTTCACGCGCCGGCGCTGCACGTTCGTCTGCTGGCCGCCTTGCAGCCACGACGCGAGCTCGCGCTCCAGCTCGGCGACCGAAGAAACCACCAGTCCGAGGCGTTCTTCCAGGGCCTCGCGGCCGGCCTGCAGCGTCCAGGCCACCGAGAACAGATCCAAGGCTTCACCGCCGGCCTCCGACGTGCGAAGGAAGCGCAAGAGATCATCGACCTTCTGCCTCAACTGGCCCTCGGTGCGGGCCGAGAGCGGAATCGCCGCCTGGCCACCGACCCCGCCGAGCGGGACCGATACGCCGCCCTCGTATTCCTGCACGATGAGATGCGCGTTCGAGCCGCCGGCGCCGAACGACGAGATGCCGGCGAGGCGCGCAATGGCCTGCAGCGTGCCGTCGACTTCGCGCTGGGGCCGGCCCCACGCCGCGAGCCGGTCCTGCAGCCTGAACGGGGTCTCGCTGAAATCGATCTCGTGGTTCGTCGCGTCGGCGTGCAGCGAGGGCACGAGCTGCCGATGCTGGAACTGCAGCAGCACCTTGGTCAAACCGGCAATGCCGGCGGCTGACTCGCAATGTCCGATGTTCGATTTCAGTGAGCCGATCGCGCAGAACTGACGCTCGCGCGTGAAGGGCGCGAACGCGCGCTTCAGGCCGGCGATCTCGATCGGATCGCCGAGTGCCGTGCCGGTGCCGTGCGCCTCGATGTAGCTGATGTGCGACGCGTCCAGGTTCGCCCGCTCCAAGGCCTTCGCGACGACGGCGGCCTGGGCGACCGGGTTGGGCACCGTGTAGCCGTGGGTCCTGCCGCCGGCATTGATCGCGCTGGCCTTGATGACGCCGTAGATGTGGTCACCGTCGCGCTCGGCATCGCGCAAGGGCTTCAGGACCACCGCGCCGACGCCCTCGGCATCGACGAAGCCGTCGGCGCCTTCGCCGAACGACCTGCAACGATCGCCGGACGAGAGCATCGTGTACGTGGACAGTTCGAGGTAGTGCGCGGCATCGATGATCAGGTTCACGCCGCCCGCGATCGCGCAGCGGCTCGATCCGCTGTAGAGGCTTTCCAGCGCCAGATGGATGGCCGTCAGCGACGAGGAACAAGCGGTGTCGACCGCCATCGACGGACCCTGCAGGTTCAGCGCGAACGAGACCCGGTTGGCGATGGAGTAGTGCAGCGGCTGAATCGAGTAGCGCGCGTTCATCACGCCCGCGAACACGCCGATGCGGTCGATCTCGCCGAGCGTCTCGGGCGTATAGCCGGCATCCTCGATCGCGTGATAGCAGCACTCCAGGAACAGGCGCTCCTGCGGATCCATGGCCTTCGCTTCCTTCGGCGAAATCCGGAAGAAGAGCGGATCGAACTTGTCGATGTCCTCGAGGAAGCCGCCCCACTTCGTGTAGATCTTGCCGGGCTTGCCTTTTTCGGGATCGTAGTCGTCGCCCCAGTCCCAGCGATCCGCAGGAATCTCGGTCACGCAATTGCGCCCCGCGGCGAGGTTGCGCCAGAAATCGCCGAGCGTGGGCGCCTGCGGATAGCGGCCGCTCAGGCCGACGATCGCGACGTCGAACACCGATGTGGGCGGCGGCGCGTCGTGCCGCTCGCCGCGGGCCAGGCGCATGCGCCCGCGGGCGTGCAGGGGCGCGACTCGCGGCGACGCGGCTGGCCGGGGCGCGGGTGTGACAGCGCCGGCACCGAGCAGCGCGACCACCTGCGCCCGCCTGTGCTCGAGCAGATGGTCGGCGAGCCCCGCGACGTTCTGCACCTCGAAGAACAGCGTGCTCGTGATGCCGGGGAAGCTCTGGCGAAGCTGGTTCGTCAGCCCGACGACGAGGATCGAGTCGAGGCCGTAGTCGGCGAGGGCGCGGGTCGGTCCCAGCTGGTCCGCGTCCATCCTGAGCGTGCGAGCGACGAGGCCTTGCAGATGCGCGATGCACCGGTCGCGCAACGATCCGGCGCCGGCTGGCGGAGCGATCGCGATC
>CAZZWY010000590.1:0-2854 GCA_964657785.1 uncultured Acetobacteraceae bacterium | reverse complement strand
CACCGGCGCCCACGCCCTCCGTCGTCCCGCTCGCCGGTGGCTCCGCCACACTCGGCCTGGTCTGGAATACCGACAAAGGCGAATCGTCCGCCGGGTTGACGCGCGGCAACGCGACCTTCAACAGCACCGGCGCGCTGACGCAGCTGGACGATTCGGCCAAAAACACGAAGATCCTCGACGGGGGTATGCCGGTCGACGCGAACGCGGACGGCATCGTTGCCTGGGGCCGGTGGACGGGCGGGGAGAGCAAGGTCAACGGCGCCAACGGCGAGGGCAAGGGCAAGCTCGTCGACCTGCACTACTTCGCCTTCGTGACCGCACCGACGCAACCGGTGATCGCCACGTTCGGCTCCTTTGCCTCGACCGCGCCGACGGTCCAGTCCGGCGGCACGCTGGTCGCGACCGGCAGCGTCAACGGCGCGAGCGGCACGCTCAGCACGGCCTTCCTGACGGCCTCGTTCGGCACCGCGCGCTACAGCCTCACCGTGCCGGTGCAAGGGCAGACCTTCACGCTCGACGGCGTCGCCGCCGCGACCTCCGCCTACGGCTTCTCGGGCGTCTCCCTGATCTCGAGCACCGGCCGCGCCTGCATGCCGGCTTGCACCGGCAGCTTCGGCGACAACATCTCGGTCATCGGGCAACTCGGCGGCACGGCGGGCAATCGCGCCGGCGTCGCCTACGGGTTCGACAGCGCGATCGGCAACGTCTCCGGCGTGATCGTCTTCAAGCGCTGAAACGATGAACCTCTCGGAAGCGGCCCGCTTCGAGCCCACCCCGTCGCCGGCCGGTCCGGCGCGGGACGGGCCGCCGCCTTCGGTCGGTTCGGCGCGGCTCGACGCGCTGATCGAGACCGGCATCATGATTTCGACGGAACGCGACCGCTCGACTCTCTTGAGCCGTCTCCTGCACGAGGGGCGCCGGCTGCTCCATTGCGACGCGGCGACGATGTACATGGTCACCGAACAGAGGACGCTGCGCTTCGAACTCCGCACCCGCAGCGACCCGCTGCCGTCGACGCAGATCCCGCTCTACGACCCGTCCACGGGCCGGCCCAACGAGACCTACGTCTCCGTCTTCACCGCCCTGAAAAGGCGCTCGGTGCTGATCGACGACGTCTACTCCGAACACCGGTTCGACCTCAGCGGCACCCGCGCCTTCGACGCCGCGAGCAGCTACCGGACGGTCTCGATGCTGACCGTGCCGGTCGCGCCCCGCGGCGGCGAGGCGATCGGCGTGCTGCAGTTCATGAACGCGATGGACCCGGTCTCCGGCGACATCATCGCCTTCGACCCGCAGTCGATCGGACTCGTGGAGGCGCTGGCGGCGCAAGCGGCGGTCAGCCTCGACAACCTGGCGCTGGTCGAGTCCCAGAAGCAGCTGCTCGAGAGCATGATCCGGGTGCTCGCGACCGCGATCGACGCCAAGAGCCCCTACACCGGCCGCCATTGCGAGCGCGTGCCGGAACTCGCGATGCAACTCGCACAGGCAGCGTGCGACGCCGACGAGGGCCCGTTCGCGGCCTTCCGGTTCGAGTCCGAAGCGGAGTGGCAGGAATTCCGGATCGGCGCCTGGCTGCACGATTGCGGCAAGGTCACGACCCCCGAATACGTGATCGACAAGGCCACCAAGCTCGAGACCCTGCACAACCGGATCCACGAGGTGCGGATGCGCTTCGAGGTGCTGCAGCGGGACCGCGAGATCGAGCGACTGCAGGCGCAGCTGCGCGGCGATTGGCACGACGCGGCCGAGGTCGCTCACCGGGTGAGCCAGGCGCAGCTGGCGAACGACTTCGCCTTCGTCGCGAGGTGCAACGCGGGCAGCGAGACGATGGACGACGCCGACGTCGAGCGGCTGCAGCGCATCGGGGCGATGCGCTGGACCCGACATTTCGACGATCGGCTCGGCCTGTCGGAAGCCGAACTGGCGCGCTGCGAAGACGAGCCCGCGCCCGCCTTGCCCTGCCGCGAGCCGCTGCTGTCGGACCGTCCGCGCCATGTCGTCGCGCGGTCCCCTGCCGACCATCTCGATCCCGCCTTCGGCTTCCGGATGGACGTGCCCACGCACCTCTACCACCACGGCGAGCTCCACAACCTGAGCGTGCGCAGCGGCACCCTGACGCCGGAGGAGCGCTACAAGATCAACGAGCACATGGTGCACACCGTCATGATGCTGGAGGGCATGCCGTTTCCGAAGCACCTGAAGCGCGTGCCCGAATACGCCGGCACCCACCACGAGCGGATGGACGGCAAGGGTTATCCGCGCCGGCTCGGCGCGGAGGCCCTGTCAATCCCGTCGCGCATCATGGCCGTCGCCGACATCTTCGAGGCGCTGACGGCCTCGGACCGTCCCTACAAGAAGCCCAAGCGTCTCTCCGAAGCGCTGCGGGTGCTGCAGCGCCTGGCCGGCACGCACCTCGACCCGGAGGTCTTCAATCTCTTCCTGCGCTCGGGGGTGTTCCTCCGCTACGCCCGCAAGTACCTGAGCCCCGAGCAGATCGACGTCACCGACTTCGCGCCGTATCTGGCTCCCGCTGCCAATGCTTAGCCTCGAGCGGGCCGCGTCGGGCGCGCGGGCCGCGATGGCGGACGGACTGCCCGACGCGGCCGGGCGCCTGGGCGCCGACGTCGCCACGGTCTTCGACGAGATCCAGACCCTGCCGAACAAGGTCGGGCACGTCTATCGAGCGATCGCGACCCGACTCGATGCGGCGCTGGATCCGGCGCTCCACCGCGGCTGCACCGCGGTGGCGGACACGATCGACGCCGACCCGGCCACCTTCGACCGCAACCCCTATCACAACCGCCAGCACTACTGCGAGGTGGTGCTGACGGCCTACGTCCTCTGCCTGATCGAG
>CAZZWY010000589.1:0-2857 GCA_964657785.1 uncultured Acetobacteraceae bacterium | reverse complement strand
CGGCTCGAGCTGCGGTACGACGCTCGCCAGCAGGCCCGGCAGCGCGGCGAGCCGCCCGACGAGAGCGGCATCGAGGCCCGCGCGGAGGCGCTGGTGCGCGATTTCGCGGCCTCGCTCGCGCCAATCCGCACACTGCTCGACAGCGACGTCCTCGCCGCCTTCCACGGCGACCCGGCCGCGCGCAGCGTCGACGAAGTGCTGCTCTGCTACCCCGGCATCGAGGCGATCGTGCACCACCGGCTGGCGCATCGGCTGCACGGGCTCGGCGTGCCGCTGCTCGCGCGCATCGTCGCCGAGCTGGCGCACGGCGCGACCGGCATCGACATCCATCCTGGCGCGAAGATCGGCTCGAGCTTCTTCATCGACCACGGCACCGGCGTCGTCATCGGCGAGACGGCGGTCATCGGCGACCGCGTCCGCCTCTACCAGGCCGTCACGCTCGGCGCGAAGCGCTTCCCGGCCGATGCCGACGGGCACCTGCACAAGGGCCTGCCGCGCCACCCGATCGTCGAGGACGACGTCGTGATCTATGCCGGCGCGACGATCCTCGGCCGCGTCACGCTCGGCCGGGGCTCGACGATCGGCGGCAACGTGTGGCTGACGCACAGCGTTCCGCCGGGCAGCCAGGTCTCGCAGGCGAGCCTGCAGGACGTCTGCGACGGCGTCACGTCCCCTGCAAAGCTCGCGTGACGCGATTCAGACCAGGGTGAACTCCTGGCGCCCGAGCTTCTCGATGCGAGTCTCGATGCGGTCGCCCTTGCGCAGCCAGACCTGCTTGTCCTTCGGGTAGCCGATGATCACGCCGTTCGGCGTTCCGGTGAAGATGAGGTCGCCGGGTTGCAGCGTCATCCGCGCCGAGATGAAGCTGATCAAGGTGCGGCAGTTGAAGATCATGTAGCTCGTGTTGGACGCCTGGCGCTGCTCGCCGTTGACGAGGCATTCGATGTCGAGCTTCTGCGGATCGATCTGGTCGGCGGTGACTAGCCACGGCCCGATCGGGCCCCATCCGTCGCCCGCCTTGCCCGCCATCCACTGGTTGCTTTCGAACTGCAGGTCGCGCGCCGAGAAGTCGTTGCCGACGCAGTAGCCGAACACGTACGAGAGGGCGTCGGCTTCGCTCACGTCGCGCGCCGTCTTGCCGATGACGATGACGAGCTCGGCTTCGTAGTCGAACGCCTTCGCGACCTTCTCCTTCGAAACCGCGATCGTCCCGCCGTGGTGGTTGAGCGACGAATTGAACTTGTTGAAGAGGATCGGCAAGGGCGGCAGCTTCTCGTTCGCCTCGGCGACGTGAGCCCGGTAGTTGAGGCCGATCGCGACGATCTTCTCGGGATCGGTGACGCACGGGCCGAACTTCGCGTCCGCCTCGGCAACGAAGAGCTCGGCGCGGCCCTCCGACCGCTTCGTCAACGTGACCAGCGAGGCGACGTCGCCACGGCCCTCGAGCAGTTCGGTGGCGGTGCGTGGGACGTCCATTCCGAACGTGTCGGCCGCGCGCTGCACGTCCAGCACCCCCGACGGCGTGCGGATGCCGAGCGACGCGCCGCGCTCTGTCACGATCGTGGCGAAGGTCATGCCTTTGGGAAGGGGCTGGACGCGCGCGACGCGCGGGGCGGACGGCGCCGGCGCGGCAGCGCTCGCAGCGGCCGCGATACCGGCGACACCGGCGACTGCGCCGGCCTTAATGAAAGTTCTTCGGGGGTGGGACATGCGAGTTTCCTGAAGGTACGGACGAGCCGGCCGGGCAGCGACTGCTGCGCTGCGCCATTCGCTCAGACTAGGACCGGTCACCCCGCGCGCAATGCGGACAACCCCGCACTGCTCGGGCGTGCGCTCAGAGCGCGTGCACGGCCCGCAGCGCGGCGTGCGCCTGTGCGATCGCGGCGGTGTCGGGCCGCTCGCCGACGAGCGCCGTACGGAACGGTCTTAAGGACTCGAAGGGCCTCGAATCCCGTCGAACGCCGCCCGTCCCGCGCCGACGAGGATGCTGTCGTTCTGCGGCGTGTGGATGCGGCTGCACTGGACGTCGCGCCAGTGGCGCTGCAGCGGGTTGTGGCGTGTCAGGCCATGGTTGCCGCTGAGCTGCATCGCCAGATCGACGGCGCGGATGGCGTGGTCGGTGACGGTGTATTTGACGAGGCCGCTCTGCGCCACGCTCGGCGGCGTGCCGGCGTCGACGCGCCGCGCCAGATCGGTCAGCAGCGCGTCGTTGGCCCAGAGCAGGGCTTCGATCTCGCCGACGCTCTGCTGCACGCGCGGCAGGCTCGCGAGCGGCGCGCCGAGGTTGGCGGGGCGGCGCTCGGCGAGAAACCCGAGGAGCCAGTCGCGCGCCGCCCGTGCGACGCCGTCGTAGAGGGCGCCGAGCAGGCCGACCATCCAGGCCGTCTGGTCCGGCTCGGGGCCGGTTGCCCACTCGCCGACCGGGCGCACGTCGACGGCGTGGTCGAACGGCAGCGCGACGTCGTCGAAGATCACGTCGTGGCTGCCGCTCCCGCGCAGGCCGAGATGGTCCCAGGTCTCGACGATGCGGATGCCGGGCGTGAGACCACCGGGCTCCTTCGGCACGAGGAAGACGCCCTGCCGCGGCTCCGGCTCGTCGGTGCGCGCGAAGACGAGGAGCCAGCGCAGGCCGGGAATGCCGGTCGAGTAGAGCTTGTGGCCGGAGAGCCGCCAGCCGTCGGCGTGGCGCCGCGCGATCGTCGCCGGCAGGCCGCCCCGCGCCGGCGAGCCGAGTTCGGGCTCGACGCGCAGGTTGTTCGCTAGGGCGCCGATGTCGACGGCGCTGCGCCACACCGCATCGCGGAGGAGCGGTTGCCAGCGCGAACCGGGCGCGGCGAGCGCCCTGTGCACGAGGTAG
>CAZZWY010000588.1:1094-2858 GCA_964657785.1 uncultured Acetobacteraceae bacterium | reverse complement strand
CGAGCGTCGGCGCGTCGGGCTCGAAGCCGAATTCCTGCAAGTGCTGGCGCGAGAGACGGTTCATCTTGTTGATCGTCTCGATCATGTGCACCGGGATGCGGATCGTGCGCGCCTGGTCGGCGATCGAACGGGTGATGGCCTGGCGGATCCACCAGGTCGCGTAGGTCGAGAACTTGTAGCCGCGGCGGTATTCGAACTTGTCGACCGCCTTCATCAGGCCGATGTTGCCTTCCTGGATCAGGTCGAGGAACTGCAGGCCGCGGTTGGTGTACTTCTTGGCAATCGAGATCACGAGGCGCAGGTTGGCCTCGATCATTTCCTTCTTCGCGTCGCGGCTCGCCTTCTCGCCCTCGTTCATGCGCTTGTTGATGCGCTTCAGGTCGTCGAGCGGCACCACCGCCTTGGCCTGCTGGTCGGTCAGCTTCTTCTGCAGCTCCTGCACCGGCGGCAGATTGCGGGCGAGGATCGCGCTGTAGGGCTTGGCCGATGCGACTTCCTTTTCCGCCCACTTGAGGTTGAGCACGTTCGGCGGGAAGTTCTTGATGAAGTAGTCCTGCGGCATCCCGCACTTGTCGACGAGGATCTTGCGCAGCTCGCGCTCGTACCTGCGCACGTCGTCGACCTGCGAGCGCAGGATGCCGCACAGCTTCTCGATCGTCTTGACGGTGAAGCGGATCGTCATCAACTCGGCGCTGATCGCCTGCTGCGCACGGTCGTAGGCGGGCGATTGATAGCCCTCCTTCTCGAACGCCTTCCTCATCTTGTCGAAATTGATGCGCAGGCTCGCGAACTTCGCGAGCGCCGACACCTTCAGCTCCTCGAGCTTCTTCGTCAGCGCCTTGCTGCCGCCCTGGCCATCGTCGTCGTCTTCCTCGTCGAAGAAGTCGACGTCTTCCTCGGCGACGTAGTCGTCCGCCTCGTCCTCGGAGACGAAGCCGTCGACGGCTTCGGAGATTTTCATGTCGCCCGAGCCGATGCGGTCGGCATAGGTGAGGATCTCGGCAATCGTCGTCGGCGAGGCGCTGATCGCCAGCATCATCGCCTGCAGGCCGCCTTCGATACGCTTGGCGATCTCGATCTCGCCTTCACGCGTCAGCAGCTCGACCGTGCCCATCTCGCGCATGTACATCCGGACCGGGTCGGTCGTGCGGCCGAACTCCGAATCGACGGTCGAGAGGGCCGCTTCGGCAGCTTCCTCGGCCTCTTCCTCGGTCGCGGTCGTGGTGCCGCCGCCGGCGATCAGGAGCGTCGCCGCATCGGGCGCCTGCTCGTAGACCGCGATGCCCATGTCGTTGAGCATCGAGACGATCGCCTCGAGGATCTCGGCGTCGACGAGCTTCTCGGGCAGGTGATCGTTGATTTCCTGGTGCGTCAGGAAACCGCGCGTCTTGCCCATCTTGATGAGCGTCTTCAACTCCTGACGGCGCTTGGCGGCTTCCTCTTCGGTGAGCGCGGTCTCCTCGAGGCCGAACTCGCGCATCAGCGCGCGCTCCTTCGCGCGCGAGACCTTCATCCGCAGCGGCTTGGCCTTGACCTTCGATTCCTCGGAATCGACGGGCGTCTCGGCAGCTTCGGCCGTGTCGGCTTCCGGTTCGCCTTCGATGTCGGCCTCCAGGTCGGACAGATCGACGTCGGTGTCCTCGGACTTCGCGGGCGCCTCTTCGACCTTGCCCTTGCGGCCCGGCTTGCCCTTGGCCTCGATCACCGGCTTGGCCGCCGCAGTCGGCTTCACCGACGCCTTCTTCACTTCATCGGCCACGGCGG
>CAZZWY010000588.1:0-1084 GCA_964657785.1 uncultured Acetobacteraceae bacterium | reverse complement strand
GCCCGGGCCGCCTTGGGCGCGTCCGCAGCGGGGACAGAAGCCTTTGCGGTGGGGGCGGGGGCGCTTTTCTTCGCGGTCATGCAAATCCTCGGGCAGTGAAAGGGGGCGGCGGGGCAGAGGCGAGTGGTTCGAATTGCGCACGGCGGCGCGAAATTCAAGGGCAGCGCGGCAGCAGCGGTGGCGAGCGGGCAAGGGAGACAAGGGTCGGGATGACGCTTCTGCACGACCTGCAAACCGCATAGCGCCCGGCGCTGACACCGACCCGGGTGAAACCACATCGAATCGGAGGGGCGGCACGCCGCGGCTGGCAAGGCTGCGGTCCAGAGCGTCGAATCGGCGCCGGCGGTGAGTCGTTGGCATCCGGTCTCTCCGCTGATTGCGATCGGGGGCCGAGCGCTTTCCTCAAGCGAACGCGTCTCGACTGAAGTTCCCTGAACCTGGCTGCGGCTCGCTCTTGCCGAGGCCAAAGGAGGATTATACCCAAACGCGCCCCGGCGACGGCGTTGTCGCCACCCCGCCATCCCGCCGGCGCGGCGCAAACATCAGACCGCGGCGCGCTGCTTGCGAGCGAACTCCGCCTTCAGGCGAGCCTGTGCGGCCATGAGGTGTTTCCCGCGGAGCTGCGAATCGGGCGAGAGCGGTCCCGACTCGAACAGCAGCTTCAATTCGTCTTCGATCGCCTGCAGACGCAGCCGGTCGAGCACGAGCGCGAGTTCGGCAGGCAGATCGGCCTCGGCGGCAGGCGGATGAAAGTCGGCGATGCGGGCAATCACCGCGGCGCCTTCGCCCTCGGCCTGCGTTCGGCGAACGAGTTCGGCCAGCAGCGCCGCCGGGGCTTGCGCGCCGTGTTCGTGGAGGCTTTGCTCGATGCTGCCGAAGAACATGTCGTAGGGCGCCGCCTGGGCTGCGAGCATGTCGTGGGCGCCGCTGTCGAGCGTCTCCCACATCTCGCAGCGGTGCAGCAGCAGCCAGACCGTGCGGTCCAGCAGATTCGCGGCGCCCTTGCTCACGCGCGGCGCGCGGCGCACGGGAGCCCGCCGGTCGGTCGAGGCCGAAGGCGACCGCGCCGCGGCCGCGCCGCCCC
>CAZZWY010000587.1:0-2866 GCA_964657785.1 uncultured Acetobacteraceae bacterium | reverse complement strand
ACGCCGCGGCGGGTCGGGTCGGCCGGGTCGCGCACCAGACCGAACTTGGTCGCGATGACCGCCTCGCGCCGCCCCCGCAGCGCCCGGCCGACGAGCACTTCGTTGGTGTGCGGGCCGTAGGCATCGGCGGTGTCGAAGAAGGTGATGCCGAGATCGAGCGCGCGCTCGATCGTCGCGATCGATTCCGCGTCGTCGCGGTCCCCGTAGAACTCGCTCATGCCCATGCAGCCGAGGCCGAGGGCGGAGACGACGGGGCCCTGGCGGCCGAGCTGGCGTGTTTGCATCGAGGTCAGAATTTGGTGGAAGTCTCGGCACTGTATGCCGGCCGCCCGCAGCGTGCAGCCATGCGCGGGCGCCGGCCTTATGCTGTCTCTTTGCGGCGCGGCCGTCCGGCTCATGAGCGATCTGCCAGCATTCGACGAAGTCCACGTCCTCTCCGACCTGCACCTGGGCGGCGTGGCCGGCGCGCAGATCCTGCGCGAGACCGGCCGGCTGGCGCAGTTCGTCCGGCGTCTCGCCCGGCTTCGCCCCGAGGGCACGCTCGCGCTCGTCCTCAACGGCGACGTGTTCGACACGCTCACCGAAGACCTCCCCGAGCGCGCGGGCGAGGACGATGTCCGCAACACCGTGTCGCGCATCGTCGACGACGCTGCCTTCGCACCGATCTGGCAGGCACTCGCGGCGTTCGCCCTTACCCCCCGCCGAACGCTCGTGCTCGTCATCGGCAACCACGACCTGGAGCTGGCGCTGCCGCCGGTGCAGCGCCTGCTGCGCGAGCGGCTCTGCGGCAGCGACGCGGAGGCACCGGCCCACGGCCGGCTGCTGTTGTCGACGGCCGGTGCCGGCTTCGCCTGCCGGGTCGGCGGGGCGCGCGTGTTCTGCATCCACGGCAACGAAGTCGACGCGTGGAACTTCAACCGCTACGAAGCGCTGGCGCGGATGTCGCGGCGTCTGGCCGCCGGGCTGCCGCTGCACCGCGACGACTGGCAACCGAACGCCGGCACGCGGCTGGTGCGCGAGGTGATGAACCCGATCAAGCGCCGCTACGCCTGGATCGACCTCCTCAAGCCCGAGACCGCCGCCGCCCTCGGCACGCTGCTCGTGCTCGATCCGTGGCAAGCCGCGCGGATCGTCGCGCTGCCGGGCATCGTCGACGAACGCCGTCGCGGAACGGCCGCGGTGCGGGCGCGTCTGTCGGACGGGCCGCGCGAGGAGGTCGTCGACTCGCCGGCCCGCGGGCGGCCGTGGCAGTCCCTGCTCGGCCCGCACCTCGTCGCAGCGCTTGGCGGCGCGCCGCCCGATGTCGACGAGATGCTGCTGATCGCCGAGCGACATCTCTCGGCGCCACCGCCTTCGAGCGACGATGCCGGCGCGACCCTCGGCACCGCGGGGCTGCTGCGGGATCGTCTGGGCGGCCTCGACACCGCCGACGCGCTGCGCCGCGCGTTGCTCGACTGGCTCGGCAGCGACCGCAGCTTCGACCTCGACGAGCGTGACGCGAGCGTCGAGCGCCTCCTCGCCAGCGTCGGCCCGGCGGTCGACTTCATCGTCACCGGCCACACCCACCTGGCGCGCGCCATCGACTGCGGCGCGGGCCGCTTCTTCTTCAACAGCGGCACCTGGATCCGCCTGCTGCGGCTGACGCCCGCCATGCTCGCCGACGCGGTCGCGTTCGCCCCCGTGCGCGCGGTGCTGGTCGACGGCAGCCTCGCGGCGCTCGACGCGGCGCGCATCGGCGGCGAGCCGTTCGTGCTGGACCGGACGACCGCCGTCGCGATCCGCGCCGAGGAGGATGCGGTCGTCGGCGAACTGCTGCAGGTGCACGGCGACGGCAGCGGCGAGCCGCGCGTATTGCGCCGCCACGCGAAGGCGGTAACGCCATGACGGCGACGACCGGGCCGACCGGCAAGCGCGCGGCGGACCCCGGGCGGCCGGAGACGGTCCACGACATCGCGCTCGAATTCCTGCGCCCCGGGCCGGCCCACAACCAGCTGCTGTCGCCGCTCGTGTCCTACCTCGCGCTTTGCGGCGCCGCGCCACCGGTGAGCGTCCGTCCGGGCTTCGACCATGCGCAACTGCTGGCCCGGCTCGACCGGTTGCGCTACGAGGTCGACGGCGTCGCGGTTCCGGCCCGCCAGCGCCGGGCCGAGCTGGACGACATCGGCCTCGCGATGGGGCGCCTGCTCGCCGGGATTCCGGCGCTCGTCACCGCGCTGCAGAACGCGAGCCGGGAGCCCGAGCGGCTCGTCAACGTGCAGCTGAAGGTGTCGGCCCTCGAACTCGCGCTGCTGCCGTTCGAGGCGGCTTTCTCGCCGGTCGACGTCGAGTTCGATCCGGCGCCGCTGCTGCTGCGCGCAGGCACGACCCTGACCCGGGAGATCCGGCGCGGCGAACCGCTCGCGCTCGCCTGGGACCGGCGGCCGAAAATCCTCCTCGCCTTCGCCTCGCCCGCCGACCTGCCCGCGGTGCCGGCGCAGGACCACGTCGACGCGCTGCGGCGCGCGATCGAACCCTGGATCGGGCTGCGCGATACCCCGGCCGAGCGCCTCGCCGGCGTGCGCGAGCGGCTCACCGTGCTGCCGGACGCGAGCGTCGCCCGCATCGCCGCCGCCTGCGAGGCACACGACTACACCCACGTCCACCTGCTCGCGCACGGCGCCGCGCTCGCCGACGTCGCGCCGCCGGGCGCGGGTCAGCGCTTCGGGCTCTGCCTCGCCCCGGATGCGGGCGCCGGCGACCCGGCCGGGCACGTCGTCGTCGACGCCCAGCGTCTTGCGCTCGCGCTCACGCCGCCGCGGTCGCGCGGGCGCGCGCCGGCGCCGACCCTGGTCACCCTCGCGACCTGCGATTCGGGCAACGTCGGCAG
>CAZZWY010000586.1:0-2867 GCA_964657785.1 uncultured Acetobacteraceae bacterium | reverse complement strand
AACAGGCCGCCAGCCCCTTGTAGCCGCTGGTAGACGACGGCGTCGTAAGCGCCTTTCTGGCCGTGGTTCGGCTTGAAGCCGCAGGTGAAGGGCAATCCCTTCATCGAAGTGTTGTCCTTGATCGTGAACGGCACACCGTGCAGTGGACCGAGCTCGCACCCTTGAGCGACCGCTTCATCGAGCGCCTTCGCGTCCTTCAGTACCTGCCCCGAATCGACGTAGATCAGTGCGTTCAGTTTGGGGTTGACAGCCTCGATGCGCGCCAGCGTCGCCTCGGCAATTTGCAGAACGGAGAGCTCGCGCTGTCGAACCTGACCGGCGAGCTCAATGGCGGACAAGAGGTGGATGTCTTTCATGGAGTGCTCCTTCACGGGAATCCCGATGTTGGTCGGTGAGTTGATCCGATGAAGGCTACGGCCACACCGGCGCAATCGGAATACGTCATTCGACTATTTCAGGGTGCAGTGCTGTTGATCGGACCGGACACATCTGATCTCGGCCAAGCAATAGCGGGGAACCAGGGCCCATACTGACGAGCGCAATGACAACTGAGGTAGCCTGACTTCCGTGACACCTGCATGAGCAGGCGGACACGACGGAAGGTGACGATGAAGACGAATCGGAGCTATACGCCGGAGTTTCGAGAGGAGGCTGTGAAGCTGGTACTCGAGCAGGGTCTGAGCCAGGCGGAGGCGGCCGAGAAGCTTGGCATTCCGAAAGGGTCGCTGGCCAACTGGGTGGTGAATGCCAAACGCAGAGGCGATCGCCGAGTGCAGCCAGGCGAGCCGACGCTGGAGGAGCTCAAGGCTGAGGTGGTGCGTCTACGCAAGGATCTGGCGCGTGCCGAGATGGAGCGCGAAATTGTAAAAAAGCCGCCGCGTACTTTGCGAGGGAGTCACTGCAAGGTACGCGTTCATGAAGGACCTGGTGACTCGACACGACTACCCGCTGGGCGCTGTGTGCGTGGTGCTGGAGGTTTCGCGCAGTGGCTACTACGCATGGCGAGACCGACCTGCCAGCGAACGCAGCCGAACTGATGAGCGTCTGGCCGACTCGATTCGGGCAGCGCACGAAGCTGAGGCCACACCTACGGCACGAGACGCGTCCATGCCCACCTCGTGAACCACGGTGAGAAGGTCGGACGCGACCGCGTCGGCCGACTTCGGCGCCAACTCGGGATCAGGTGCAAACAAAAGCGCTGCTTTCGCGTCACGACCGACTCCGCTCATACGCTGCCTGTTGCCGACAACCTCCTGCAGCAGCGGTTCACCGCCGAGGCGCCCGATCGGGTCTGGCTGACTGACATCACCTATATCCGCACCGAGGAGGGATGGCTCTACCTGGCCGGCGTCAAGGACCTCTACACCGCGAGATCGTCGACTACGCGATGGCCGATCGAATGACATGTTCTCTCACACTGAATGCGCTGAACATGGCCGTCCAGTGGCGCCGACCGCTACCGGGCCTGCTCCACCATTCCGACAGGGGCAGCCAATACTGCGCCGCCTATTTTGGTACAGGCATCGCCTGCAGAAGCTGAGCATGCAAGCCTCAATGTCCAGACGAGGAAACTGCTACGACAACGCGCCCATGGAAAGCTTCTGGGGATCGTTGAAGAACGAGCTTGTCCACCACCGGCGCTTCGTCACCCGCGCACAGGCCATGGGCGAGATCACCGAGTGGATCGAGATCTTCTACAACCGCCAGCGGCCCCACAGCCGACTCAG
The DNA here is from genome assembly GCA_964657785.1 of uncultured Acetobacteraceae bacterium. Classification (GTDB taxonomy): domain Bacteria; phylum Pseudomonadota; class Gammaproteobacteria; order Burkholderiales; family Burkholderiaceae_C; genus LMDS01. The sequence continues at coordinate 1,140 of CAZZWY010000586.1, read as the reverse complement.
CCACGTCGCCCCGGCTGCATTCGCACGCCGGTTTCATCAACAACGTAGCGCAATGACCTAAATTGGACTGTCTACAGTTGACAGTACACCTCACAACCTTAGCGTACGGTTTTGTCCGTCTTCCGAGTCGACCCTCGAGGGGTGGAGACGAGTCGGCGTGATTGCGAAGCGGCCTGCCTGCTCGCGACCTCATCGATCGCGGCCGAGCAGGCGCTTGAGCATGAAGAAGGGGGCGAGCGCGATCGGCGCTGCGGCATAGACGAGCCATCGCAGGCGCACCGGCCACGACACCCCGCTCGCGCCACGCACTGCTCGCCAGCGCACCCGCAGGCTCGGGGCCTCGAACAGGTCCCTGACGAAGCGCTCGCGTTCGAGCTCGCGCATCAGCGCCGGCTCGACCGCCGCCAACTGGCCGGCCGCGGCCGCATCCGCCAGCAACTGAGGCAACTCGACCAGCGCGTGCCGGTTGTTCTTCAGCAGCCGCCGGACGACGTCGGTGGCCCGCAGGGCGCGGCGCCGCCGCGAAATGCCGCCGCGCCGGTACAGGACGAGTGGTTCGGCGAGCGTGATCGCGCCGCCGTCGAGGATCGCCCGCAGCACCATCAACCGGTCCTCGGCGACCGCGCCCCGTGGGAGCGGGCCGAAGCGGTCGAACAGCCGGCGCGTCCACGCCTGTGCAGCGCCGATGACATGCGGCGGCCGGGCGATCCAGTCGGCAGCGTCGCGGTAGCGTGACAGGTCGGTCGGGGTGATCGTGCCGTGGCGCGCGCCGTTGGCGTCGAGGTCGACCACGGTAGAGGCGATCAGGTCGGGACGCCGCCCGGCGGCGAGCCACGCGTCGACGACGCGCTCGCAACGCTGCGGCAGCGAGACGTCGTCGCCGGCGGCGATGACCAGCAGTTCGCCGTGCGAGCGGGCGACGAGTCGATTCAGGTGCGCCCCGATGCCGCAGTTCTGCTCGTTGCGGTTGAGCACCAGTCGGTGCGGCCCGGCGTATCCCGACACGGCCGCGTCGATCGCCGCCCAGGTGCCGTCGGCGGATGCGTCGTCGGAGATGACGATCTCAAGCGGCGAGTACGTCTGCGACAGTGCCCCTGCGATGGCCGCCCCGATCGTCGCCTGTTGACGATACGCCATCAA
>CAZZWY010000585.1:0-2870 GCA_964657785.1 uncultured Acetobacteraceae bacterium | reverse complement strand
TCTCCGCGGGCCCGCGGCGCCGGTCTATCTCTGGGGGCCGAGCGGCAGCGGCAAGACGCATCTGCTGCAGGCGCTGGTGAACCGGTTCGCGGCCGACGGCGCCCGCGCCGGCTGGTTCAGCCCGGCCGACCCGGTGCCGTGGACGCACGACGAGCGCTGGTCCCTGATCGTGATCGACGCCTGCGACCTCCTCGACGCGGCGCAGCAGCATGCGGCGTTCACGCTCTTCGTCGAGGCCGCCGGGCCCGGCACCCCGATCGCCGCGTCGGGCCGGCTCCCGCCCGTCGACCTGGCGCTGCGCGAGGACCTGCGCAGCCGGCTCGGCTGGGGCCCTGTGTTCGCGCTGCAGCCGCTGGGCGAAGCCGAAGTCCGGGCCACGCTGCGCCGCGAAGCCGACGCCCGCGGCCTTCTTTTTTCGGACGACGTCATGGACTACCTGCTGACCCGTTTCGACCGCGACCTCAAGCACCTGATCGCGCTCCTCGACCGCCTCGACGCGTTCTCGATCTCGACCCACCGCGGCATCACCGTGCCGCTGCTCAGGCAGATGCTCGCGGAGGACGGCGCATGACACCCTCCGCGCCGAATCATGTCGGCCCCGGGCTCTGCCTGTTCGATCTCGACGAAACATTGCTGCCGTTCGATTCGGACCACGCCTGGGGCGAGTTCATCACCCGGCTCGGCTGGGTCGACGCGACGGCATTCCGGCGCCGCAACGACGCGTTCTACGCCGCCTACCAGTCCGGCACGCTCGACATCCATGCCTACATCGCCTTCGCGACCGAACCGCTGCGCGCCCGCGGCCCGGCCGAATGCGAGGCCGCGCGGCATCGCTTCATGGCCGAAGTGATCGCGCCCGGGCTGCGGCCGGAGGCGCTCGAGCTCGTCCGGCAGCACCAGGCGCGCGGCGACCTGGTGGCGCTGGTCACGGCGACCAACGACTTCGTCACCGCGCCGATCGCGCAGGCGTTCGGCATCGCGGATTTGATCGCGGTTCGCCTCGAGCGCGGCGAGGGCGCTACCATCACCGGCCGAGTCGACGGCACCCCGAGTTTTCGAGAGGGCAAGGTGACGCGGGTCGAGGAGTGGCTTTCGCGGCAGGCGCCGCGGCCCCAGACGTGGTCGGATTTCGGCTGCATCAGCGTCTACAGCGATTCGCTGAACGACCTGCCGTTGCTGGAAAAGGCGACCCACCCCGTCGCCACCAACCCGACCGAGGCGCTGCGGGCGGTTGCGCTCGATCGCGGTTGGCGCATCCTGTCGTTGTTCGGATGAACGGTCGGGCCGCCCACCCCGTCGGCGCCGCGGGATGCCGCCCCGCAACGCCAACCCGGCCTGCGGCGAGAGAGAGCGAATGATCAAAAAATTCATCGACAAGCTGTTGGGCAAGACGCCCAGACCCGACCCCGCCGCCCGCGTCGCCGAACCGGCGGTGGCGCTCGAACCGGTGCTGGTGGCCGGCGTGCGCGTCGAGTCGCCGAAGGGCGAACACGGCATCGACCTGAAGCTCGTCGACGACCGCGCCGTCAAGGTCGTGAGCACGCTCGCGGAGGCGGGCTACCAGGCCTACATCGTCGGCGGCGCGGTGCGCGACCTCCTCGTCGGCCTGCGCCCGAAGGATTTCGACGTCGCGACCGACGCGACGCCCGAGCAGGTCAAGGCGCTATTTCGGCGCGCCTTCATCATCGGCCGGCGCTTTCGCATCGTCCACGTCGTGTTCGGCCGCGGTCGGCAGGACCGCGGGCTTTCCGAGGTGATCGAGGTCTCGACCTTTCGCGCGATGGTCGACAACGCCGCCAGCGAACAGGTCGCCGGCAACGAGAAGACGTCGCGGAGCGACCTCGTCGGCAAGAGCCACGTCGTCGACGCGGAGGGCCGGGTGCTGCGCGACAACGTCTGGGGGCCGCAGGTGGAAGACGCGGCGCGGCGCGACTTCACGATCAACGCGATGTACTACGACCCGTTGCGCGAGATCGTCGTCGACTACCACGGCGGCATCGGCGACGTTCGGAAGAAGCTCCTGCGCATGATCGGCGACCCGGCCGCGCGCTACCGCGAGGACCCGGTCCGCATCATCCGCGTGGTGCGATTCGCCGCCAAGCTCGGCTTCGAGATCGAGCCGGCCACGCGGGCGCCGATCCGCGAGATGGCGGCGCTGCTCGACAACGTGCCGGCCTCGCGCACCTTCGACGAGATGATCAAGCTGCTGCAGACCGGCCACGCGCTCGCGAGCATCGGCGAGCTCCGCAAGCAGGGCCTGCACCGCGGCGTGTTCCCGGTGCTCGACGTCGCGCTCGACGAATCGCAGCGCCACGACGGCCGCGAGAAGTTTGTGCAGCTGGCACTTGCCGACACCGACCGGCGCGTCGGCGAAGGCAAGCCGGTCGCGCCGAGCTTCATGCTCGCCTGCATGCTCTGGCACGACGTGCAAAGCGGCTGGACGCGCCTGCGCAGCCAGGGCGAGTCGTCGTTCCCGGCGCTGCAGCAGGCGATCGACACCGTCTTCGACGCCCGCATCGGCGACATCTCCGGCCGCGGCAAGCTCGCCGCGGACATGCGCGAGATCTGGATGATGCAGCCGCGCTTCGAGCGCCGCAGCGGCAGCTCGGTGCCGACGCTGGTCGAGCAGCCGCGCTTCCGGGCCGGTCTCGACTTCCTGCGCCTGCGGGGCGACGCGGGCGAGATCGACGGCACGCTTGCCAACTGGTGGGAAGACTTCTCGCTCGCCGACGAAGACGGTCGCGTTGCCCTGCTGAACGCAGCGCGGAGCCAGGAGGTGCCGCAGGCGCGCCGGGCCCGCACCGGGGCGCCCGCGCGGCCCGAGCCGATGCGGCCCGCCGCGGCGGCCGAAGAGGCCGAAGAAGGCTTGC
>CAZZWY010000584.1:0-2871 GCA_964657785.1 uncultured Acetobacteraceae bacterium | reverse complement strand
CGGTGCGCCGAGGTGCGGCGCGAGCGGTGCGCCGCCGAGCTTCTGGTCGGAGCGGCGATCGTTCGGCGCGTGGACGACGCGCCCGTCGCGCAGCAGGAAGGTCTTCGGCCGCGGCGTCGCCGGGAAGCCTTCGACGCGCACGCTCCCGGATCGGTCCGATTCGAGCGGATAGCCCTCGCGCTTGTCCTCGCGGTGGAGGTAGTAGATCAGGCCCGCGAAGAAGGCCCAGAACACGTAGAGCGCGATTTGCGCCACGTCGATGTAAGCGGTGATGGCACCAGTGCCCATGTCATGTCTCCCGAGAAGGCTGAAGTCAGCTGAAAGCGTGCGGTGATCGAAGCGGCGGCGATCGGCTCAACCCGGCAGTTCGGCGATGCCGAACCGGGTGGCGCTGTCGGCGGCGGGGCGAGGGCGCGGGGTCCGGACCAGCGGACCGATCGCGATCAGCGTCGCGAACAGCAGGTAGAGCTCGATGTGATAGACGAAGCTGTAGCCGATGCCCGGGCTGCTGAGCGCGCTGCCGAGCACGCCGTGCGTCGCGAGGCTCGAGATCAGGTCGCGCAGGGCGCCGCCGGCCGCGATCGCGATCCCGGCGCACGACGCCTGCACGGCGCCCCAGGCGCCGAGGGCGAGACCCGGCAGGCCGTCGTTCTCGAGGTTCATCGCGGCCGTCAGCGTGCCGACCGAGAACAGGCCGCCGCCGAATCCGATCAGGGTCGCGCCGAGGCGGAACAGCGCCGGCGAGGCCAGCGGCTCGGCGAAGATCACGCACGAGAAGGCGGCCAGGCCGGCCAGCAGCCCCCAGGCGGCCAGCTTGTGGGCGCCGGTGCCGCGGCCGAGCAGGCGCGCCGCGACGCCGAAGGCGACGAGCGCGCCGAGCGCCATCATCGCGGTGAGCGTGGTGGTGGCGCCGACGGGGAGGTGCAGGATCTCGCCGCCGTAGGGCTCGAGGATGATGTCCTGCATGTTGAACGCGGCGGTCCCGAGGCCGACGGCGACCAGGAAGCGGACCGACTTGCCGCGGCTCGCGAAGCGCGCCCAGTTCTCGCGGAACGACGGCTTCGGCCCGATGCGGGTGCGGTTGGCCGGGTCGCGTGCTTCCTGCTTCCAGAGGGCGACGAGGTTCAGCACCATCGTCAGCAGGCCCGCACCCTGCACCACCTGGATCAGCCGGATCTGGCTGAAGTTGCGCAGCGCGACACCGAAGAGCAGGCCGGCGACGACCATCCCGAGCAGCAGCATCACGTACATCAGCGCGACGACGCGGGGGCGCGAAGCGGCCGGGGCCAGGTCGGTCGCGAGCGCGAGGCCGGCCGTCTGCGTCGTCTGCAGCCCGGCGCCGACCAGCAAAAAGGCGAGCGCCGCGCCCGCCTGCCCGATCCAGGGCGAGCCGTGGCTGTCGCCCGAGAGCACGATCAGCGCGAACGGCATGATCGCCAGGCCGCCGAACTGGAGCAGCGTGCCGATCCAGATGTAGGGCACGCGCTTCCAGCCGAGCACCGATTTGTGCGTGTCGGAGCGGAATCCCACCAGCGCGCGGAACGGCGCGAAGACCAGCGGTACCGCGACCATCGCCGACACCAGCCACGCCGCCATGCCGAGCTCGACGATCATGACGCGGTTGAGCGTGCCCACCAGCAGCACCATCGCCATCCCGACCGAGACCTGGAACAGCGAGAGCCGCATCAGCCGCGACAGCGGCAGCTCGGTGGTCGCGGCGTCGGCGAACGGCAGGAAGCGCGTGCCGATCTTCGCCCACTGGCCGGCGAGCGAGCGGTTGAGCTGGAGGACGGTGCGGGCAGGGTTCATGACTTCAGCAGCTCCAGCGCTTGCGAGGTGTAGAAGCCGCTCGAGATGCGCTCGGTGCGGCCGCGCCTCCAGCCTTGCAACCGCGCTTCGGCGTCGATGCGACCGTGCAGCCAGCGTTCGGCCACGGGCACGACCGACGGCGATCGGTCGCCGCGCGGGAACAGCTTGCCGACGGCACGGAACACTTCGAGCGCCGGGTTGCTCGGCACGTAGGTGAAGAGCAGGCCGACGCGGGTGCGCTCGGCCAGCCCGGCCAGCACGCCGACCGCGTCGCCGCTCTCGTAGTGGATGACCGAGTCCATGCCGACGACGTAGTCGAAGTGGCCGAGTTCGGGGGCCAGCATGTCACCGGCGCGGAAATCGATCGAGCCGCCGTTGTGGATCGTCGGTTGGCGTTCACGTGCCAGCTCGACGAGGGTCGGCGAGAGGTCGATCGCCAGCACCTGGGCGCCGCGTTGGGCCGCTTCGACCGCGAGCGCGCCGGTGCCGCAACCGGCGTCGAGCAGCCGCATGCCGCGCAAGTCGTCGGGCAGCCAGGAGAGCAGCGTCGAGCGCATGCGGTCACGGCCGGCGCGCACCGAGGCGCGAACGCGGCCGACGGGCGCGTCGGACGTGAGTCGGGCCCAGGCCTGGACGGCGGTGCGATCGAAGTAGGTCTCGATCTCGCCGCGGCGCGCGGTGTAACTCGTGTCGTAAGAGAGTTGCGTCATGGCGAGCGCTCCCTTCAATCGAACCCGAGCAGATCGAAAATGTCCCGGTCCTTCATTGGCACGCAATTGAGCGGCTCGGTGCCGAGCCAGAGCTGTGCGGCCAGCCGCATGTACTCCTTCTGCACCGCTTCGAGCTCGGGCGAATACTCCATCTCGAACAGCGTCGACTTCTTCAGCCGGCTGCGGCGGATGACGTCGAGGTCGGGAAAGTGCGCGGCGAGCTTCAAGCCGATCTTGTCGTTGTACTTGTCGATCTGGTCGGTCTGCGCGCTGCGGTTGGCGATCACGCCGCCGAGCCGCACGTTGTAGTTCTTCGCCTTGGCGCCGATCGCCTGGACGATGCGGTTCATCG
>CAZZWY010000583.1:0-2873 GCA_964657785.1 uncultured Acetobacteraceae bacterium | reverse complement strand
CCGCCCGAGGCCCGCCTCGCCGCGCCAGGGGAGGCGAGCGCCGGGCCGGCGCGCTCGCGCCCGGAGCCGCCGCTTCGCACCCGCGTGTCGCGGCACCCCCGCGCCAACCGCGAGATCTGCCTGCGCGATCAACTCGTGGCCTATTCGCTCACGCGGGGCAGGCGTCGCAGCATCGGCTTTCTGGTGGGCGCCGATGGCCTGAGCGTGCACGTGCCGCAATGGATCGCGGTCGGCGACATCGAGCGGGCGCTGCGCGAGAAATCCGCCTGGATCCTGCGCAAGCTCGAGGAGCAGCAGGCGCGCAGCGACCGTCTCGCCGCCGCCCGCGTCGAGTGGTGCGACGGCACGACGGTCCCGTTGCTCGGCGAGCCGCTGATGGTGGTGATCGACCCGCGCGCGGCGTCGGCCGAGGGCGGCGCGAAGCTGAACGGCGTTGCGGCGGCGGACACGGCGCGGGCCCTGCACGTCCGGCTCCCCATCGATGCTTCGGCGGTTCAGCTGCGCGACGCGGTTCAACGCTGGTTCAAGCGCCGCGCCCGCGAGGTGTTCGAGGCGCGCTGCGAGGTCTATGCGCCGCGTCTGGGCGTGCGCCACACGCGGCTGCAGCTCTCCTCCGCGCAGACGCGCTGGGGCAGCGCCAGCGCCGACGGCTCGATCCGCCTCAACTGGCGGCTGGTGCACCTGTCGTTGCCGCTGATCGACTACGTCGTCGTGCACGAACTCGCCCATCTGCGCGAGATGAACCACAGCGCTCGGTTCTGGGACGTGGTGCGCGCCGTGCTGCCCGGCTACGAGCAGGCGCGCGATGCGCTCAAGCACGGCTCGGTGCCGATGTTCGACTGAGGGCGATCGGACCCCCGAGGCATCAGGCGGGCGAGAAGGGCGCCGCGAGACCGGCGTAGCGCTTCGCGATCGGCGCCGCATAGTCGCCCAGCTTGCTGGTGCCGAGGCCGAGCCGCACCAGGCCTTCGGCGAGCGTGACCGCGGCGGCGACGCCGTCGATGACCGGAACGCCAAGCCGCGACTGCAGCGCGCGGCAGAGTTCGGCCATCCCGGCGCAGCCGAGCACGATCGCGCCGCTGCGGTCGCGGGCGAGGGCGTCGCGCGCGGCGTCGAGGATGCGCTCGAAGGCCCGGCTGCGCGGGTCTTCCAGCTCCAGCACCGCGATGTCGGTGCCGTGGATGCCGCGGCAGCGGCGCTCGAAACCGTACTGCAGCACCAGGTGTTCGGCGATCACGCAGGTTCGAACCAGAGTCGTGACGACCGAGAAGCCGGTGGCCAGCAGCGAAGCCGTGTGAAACGCCGCCTCGGCGATGCCGATCACCGGCCCCTGAGCGAGCTCGCGCGCGGCGTGCAGGCCCGGATCGCCGAAGCAGGCGATCACGTGCGCGTCGGCCCCGGCGGCCGCGCCGGCACGCACCTGTTCGGCGACGCCGGCGGCCGCCCAGACGTCGTCGTGGTGATCCTCGATCGATCCGGCGCCGAAGCTCGGCTGGACGGCGACGATCTGCGTACCGGGCAGGGCGACGGCGCGCGCCGCCGCCCCGATCTTCTCCGTCATCGAGGCCGTGGTGTTGGGGTTGATCACGCGGATCTGCATCGAAAATCCTTCTGGCAAGAACCGATTTGTATACAAAAAAGCGAGGCGTGAGCCCGTCGCGGTGCGCCAGTGTGCCCCAAGGCCGGGCGAAGTCGCCCGGGCGGCGTCGAACGTGCCCCCTGGATGTGCAGACGCTGGCGGACTGCCCGGCGAATCTCATCCAGTGGCGTGCCGCGCGATTGGCACATGCTTTGCATACAAACCAGCATGGCCGTCGACTCGACTCTGGTCCTCACCTCGCTCGTCAAGCGCTACGGCGAGACGCGCGCCGTCGACGGGATCGACCTGACGATCCCTTCGGGCAGCTACTGCTGTCTCCTCGGGCCCTCCGGCTGCGGCAAGACCTCCACCTTGCGGATGATCGCCGGGCACGAGATCGCCTCCGAAGGGGAGATTCTGCTCGGCGGCAAGTACATCACCCGCAGCAGCCCGGCCGAGCGCGGTACGGCGATGATGTTTCAGAGCTACGCACTGTTCCCGCACCTGAGCGTGCTCGACAACGTCGCCTTCAGCTGGAAGATGCGCGGCAAGGGCCCGGCCGAGCGCCATGCCCGGGCGCGGGAGCTGTTGCAGCTGGTCGCGATGACGCCCTATCTCGCGCGGCTGCCGAGCGAACTCTCCGGCGGCCAGCAGCAGCGCGTCGCGCTCGCCCGCGCCCTCATGACCGAGCCGCGCGTGCTGCTGCTCGACGAGCCGCTTTCCGCCCTCGACCCGTTCCTGCGCGTGCAGATGCGGGCCGAGTTGAAGCGCTGGCAGCAGGAGCTCGGGTTCACCTTCGTCCACGTCACGCATTCGCAGGAAGAGGCGATGGCGCTCGCCGATCAGGTGGTCGTGATGAACCAGGGGCGGATCGAGCAGACCGGGTCGCCGCGCGAGGTGTTCAACGCGCCCCGGACCGAATTCATCGCCCGCTTCATGGGCGCCCACAACGTGATCCCGACGCCCGCCGGCAAGGTCGCGGTCCGCTCCGACCGACTCCTGCTCCGGCGCGGTCCGCAGGGCGCGGGGCTGACCGCGCTGACGGCCCGCCAGGCCTCGGTGCGTGCCGTCGAGTACCAGGGCACCTACGTTCAGGTGAGCGTCACGCCCGACGACTCGAGCGAGTCGGCGTGGACCGTGACGCTTCCCGACGCCGACTTCGATGCCCAGCCGCTGGCGCCCGGCGAGACCGTCTTCGTGTCCTGGGCGGCGAACGAGGCGCACGCGCTCGTCTGACAAGCTGTGAACGAACCCGACATGCCCGCTCGTCCCGCCGAAAAGCGCCCACTCGGCG
>CAZZWY010000582.1:0-2879 GCA_964657785.1 uncultured Acetobacteraceae bacterium | reverse complement strand
GCCGCGGCCCGGACGGCGAAGCCGATGCGGCCGTCTTCGGCCGCGGGGTGTCGACGCTCGCGGTGCCCGAAGGCCAGATCACCTATGTGGTCGGCTCGCCGCAGTCGCCGTGGCTCGTGGCCGTCGCCAACTTCAACGCCGACGACAACCCGTCGACCTATTACGTCGCGCCCGCCGCGGGTGCCCGCGGGCCGGCGACGGCCTGGAAAAGAGTCGCCGACGTCGCCGACGGCGTGAGCAACGTCGCGTTGCGCGGCGATACCGTGTACTTCCTGTCCCGCAAGGACGCGTCGCGCTTTCGCATCCTCGCCACCTCGCTCGCGCACCCCGACGTTCGCCGTGCGAAGGTCATCGTGCCGCAGGGCCGCGGCGTGATCACCGGCTTCGACGTCGCGGCCGACGGCCTCTACTGGCGCGAGTACGACGGCGCCACCGCCCGCCTGATGCGGACCGGGTTCGACGGCGAAGGCACCCGCGCCGTGCCCATGCCGTTCGAAGGCACCCTCGCCGGACCGGTCACCGACGCGACCCGCTCCGGCGCGCTCTTCGAACTGCAGAGCCCGTCGCACCCGCCGCAGCTTTTCGCCTACGACCCCGCGACCGACACCACGACCGACACCGCGCTGATCCCGCCGTCGAAGATCGACGCCTCGACGCTCGAGTCGAAGGAGGTGCTCGTCACCAGCCACGACGGCACGCGCGTGCCGTTGACACTCGTCTACCGCAAGGGCCTCGTCCTCGACGGCACGCACCCGACGATCCTGAGCGGCTACGGCGCCTACGGCATCGTGATCGAGAGCGGCTTCCGGACGCGCGCCCTCGCGTGGACGGAACGCGGCGGCGTGCTCGCGACGGCGCACGTGCGCGGCGGCGGCGAGTACGGTGAGGACTGGCATCTGGACGGCATGAAGAAGACCAAGCTCAACACCGTCTTCGACTTCATCGCCTGCGCCGAGTACCTGATCGATCAGCGCTACACGAGCTCGCAGCGCCTCGCGGGCGAAGGCGGCAGCGCCGGCGGCATCACCGTCGGTCGCGCGATGACCTTGCGGCCGGACCTCTTCGGCGCGATCCTCGACCACGTCGGCATGTCCGACACGCTGCGGTCCGAGACCGAGCCGAACGGCCCGCCGAACGTCGTCGAGTTCGGGTCGGTCAAGACCGAGGACGGCTTTCACGGCCTCTACGCGATGAGCCCCTACGCGCACGTCGTCGCCGGCACCGCGTATCCTGCCGTGATGTACCTGACCGGCGCGAACGACCCGCGGGTCGCGCCCTGGCACATGATGAAGATGGCCGCGCGAACCCAGGCTGCGACCACGAGCGGCAAGCCGGCGCTCCTGCGGATCGAGGACGACGCCGGCCACGGCATGGGGTCGAACCGGTCGCAGTACGACGCCGAGCTCGCCGACACCTGGTCGTTCCTGCTGTGGCAGATGGGCGATCCCGATTTCCAACCGCATTGACACTTCGGAAGCACCTTCCCCCATGGACCATCGATCGCTCGGCCGCTCCGGCCTGAAGGTACCCGTCCTCAGCCTCGGCACCGGCACCTTCGGCGGCGCCGGCAACGCCTTCTTCGAACGCTGGGGCCGCACCGAAGCCGAGGAGGCCACCCGCATCGTCGACCTGTGTCTCGATCACGGTCTCAACTTCTTCGATACCGCCGACATCTATTCCGCGGGCAACTCGGAGCGCGTCCTCGGCGAGGCGTTGAAGGGCAGGCGCGACCGGGCGCTGATCTCGTCGAAGGCGACCTTCCGTGCCGGTGACGGGCCGAACGACGTCGGCTCGTCGCGGTTCCATCTGGTGCGGGCCTGCGAAGCGAGCCTGAAGCGCCTGCAGACCGATCACATCGATGTCTACTTCATGCACGGCTTCGACGCCATGACCCCGGTCGAGGAAACGCTGCGCGCGCTCGACGACCTCGTCACCAGCGGCAAGATCGGCTATATCGGTGCGTCCAACTTCTCCGGCTGGCACCTGATGAAGTCGCTCGCGACCTCCGAGCGGCTCGGCCTCGGCCGCTACGTCGCGTACCAGGGCTACTACTCGCTGATCGGCCGCGACTACGAATGGGAGCTCATGCCGCTGATGCTCGACCAGGGCGTCGGCACGATGGTGTGGAGCCCTCTCGGCTGGGGCCGCCTGACCGGCAAGATCCGGCGTGGCCAACCCATGGAGGCCGGCCGCATCGCCTCCGGCGGCGCCGTCGGCGGCCCGCCGGTGAGGGACGACAAGCTCTTCGACGTTGTCGACGCGCTGGCCGCCGTCGCCCAGGCCCGCGGCAAGACGATCGCGCAGGTCGCGCTCAACTGGGTGCTCGGCCGGCCGACCGTCGCCAACGTCGTCATCGGGGCCCGCGACGAGCAGCAGCTGCTGCAGAACCTCGGAGCGCTCGGCTGGACATTGACGCCCGAAGAGATCGCGACGCTCGATGCCGCGAGCCGTGAGACGCCGGTGTACCCGTACTGGCACCAGATGGGGTTCGAGCGGAATCCGAAGCCGACGAGTTGGTAGGGCAATTTGCTGAAGGGGCCGGGAGAAGCAAGCATGCCAGTGCGCCGCCGGCCGACGCCGCAGCCGCCACGCAGAAAAGCCATGCGAATCCCGTGGCGGTTCCGTTGGAGGGGATGAGTCCGCCCAGGGCAGCAACACCGATGGCGAATCCTCCTTGCCTCGCGATGACCGCGATCGCCGATGCCATGCCACTCGCCTCGGGGGGCGCAAGTGCCAAAACGGCACCCGAGAGTTGTGGGTTGGCCAGCGCGGCCCCCGCTCCGAGGATCGTCATGCCGGCGATCGTCCACGCGACGGTCGACGTCGCCTGGGTCACCGCTGCCAGGCCGAGGATAACGCCTCCGATCGCCATTGTCGTC
>CAZZWY010000581.1:0-2883 GCA_964657785.1 uncultured Acetobacteraceae bacterium | reverse complement strand
TCGCGACCCTCGGCGCCCGCGGGCGCCCGGCGACGCTGCTGCTGCGCGGCGTCGACCTGCGCATCGCTGCCGGTGAAGTGCACGCGCTGGTCGGCGAATCAGGCGCGGGCAAGAGCATGATCGGGCGGACGGTGCTCGGCGTCTGTCCGCCGACGGTCGAGGTGCTGGCCGGCCAGGTCGAGCTGCTCGATCTCGACTGGCTCCACCTCACGCCGGCGCAGCGCCGCGTGCACCTCGGCCGCGACATCGCGCTGATCCCGCAGGACCCGCTCACTGCGCTCAACCCCGGCCACACGATCGGCGCGCAGGTCGGCGACGTGCTGCGCCTGCACCTGAAGATGAGCGCCGCCGCGGCGCGGTCGCGGGCGCTGGAACTGCTCGAGGCGGTGCAGATCCGCAACCCGGCCGCGGTGCTGACGCAGTACCCGCACGAACTCTCCGGCGGCATGCGCCAGCGCGTGCTGATCGCGATGGCCTTCGCCTGCAAGCCGCGGCTGATCATCGCCGACGAGCCGACCACCGCCCTCGACGCCACCGTGCAGCGCGAGGTGCTGCGGCTGCTGCGCGACCTGCAGCGAGGCGAGGGCGCCGCCGTGCTCTTCATCACCCACAACCTCGGCGTCGTCGCGAAGATCGCCGACCGCGTGAGCGTGATCCACGCCGGCCGCATCGTCGAACACGGCCGCTGCGCCGACGTCGTCCTCGCGCCGCAGAGCGCCTACACGCAGGCGCTGTTCGCCGCGACGCCGCGCTACGACCGCCCGGGCGGGGCGGTGCAGCCGATCGACGACGCGGTCACCGAGGCGCTGCTGGCCGAGGCCGGCGCCTACGACCGGCAGTGGTGGGAGGCGCGGGGCGCGTCAAGACCCGGCGCCGAGGCGAGCGCATGAAATGGCCGAGCCGCTGCTGAGCGTCCGCGGGGTGAGCCTCGCACTGCCGGACCTGGCGCGGCGCCCGGTCTTCGGCGCGCCGCCGCTTCGCACCATCCTGCACGACATCGATCTCTCGGTCGCGGCCGGCGAGTGCGTCGGCCTGGTGGGCGAATCGGGCTCCGGCAAGACGACGCTCGCGCGCACCGTGCTGCGCCTGCACGAACCGCAGCACGGCGACCTCGTCTTCGCCGGCCGCGAGATCACCCACATGAACGAGACCGAGCTGCGCCCGCTGCGCCAGCGGCTGCAGATGATCTTCCAGGACCCTCTCTCGGCGCTCAACCCGCGACGCCGCGTCGGCGAGATCGTCGTGCAGCCGCTGGTCGCCTGCGGGCGGCTCGGGCCGAAGCCCTCCGCCGCGGTCTGGTCGGCGCGGGCCGCGGAGCTGCTCGCCCAGGTCAGCCTGCCGGCCGATTTCGCCGCCCGCTTTGCGCACGAACTCTCGGGCGGGCAGCGCCAGCGCGTCGGCATCGCCCGCGCGATCGCGCTCGCCCCGGACCTGATCGTCGCCGACGAGATCGTCTCCGGGCTCGACGTCTCGACCCAGGCCCGCATCCTGATGCTGCTGCGCGACCTCCGCCGCCGGCTCGGCTTGGCGATGCTCTTCGTCACCCACGATCTCTCGGTCGTGCGCGTGCTGTGCGACCGGGTGGTGGTGATGCGCGAGGGCCGCATCGTCGAGCAGGGGCCGACGCAGTCGATCTTCGAGCGCCCGCGCGAGGGCTATACCCGCAGGCTCCTGGACGCCGTGCCGCTGCCCGATATCGACGACGGCTGGCTGGACGGCCCGGTCCTGGCCGCCGGTTGAGCATCGGCACCGGCCGGCCCGGTGTTCGCCCCGGTTCCCGAGCTTGCCGAAAACGCTAGAGTCGGTCGACATCCGACTCAACACATCTCCCCGAGGCCCGTCATGCCGCAGACGCCGCGCGCGCCGCTGACTCACCCCCGCCGGTGGCGAAGCCTGCTTGCCGAGCCGCCCGATGTTCGCGACGCGACCAGAGGCCGGCCATGAGCGCGCCATCGCCCGGCGCGACCTTCAGCTTCGAAGGCCGAACCGTCGACCCGGCGGCCCAGGCGAGGCGGGGCACGCGGCTCGCCGGCGGCCTCTACCGGCTCGGCCTGCGCGAGGGCGAGGTGCTCGCGGTGCTGATGCGCAATGGCGAGCCCTGGGTCGACGTGATCCACGCCTGCCGCCAGGCGGGCATCTATTTCTGCCCGATCAACTGGCACGCCACGGCCGACGAGATCCGCGTGCTGCTCGTCGACAGCGGCGCGCGCGCCCTGATCGGCGACGGCGATCTGCTGACCGCCGCGGCGCCCGCGCTCGCCGCCGATCTCGTGCTGCTCTCGGTCGGCGAGACGACCGTGCCGAACGCCATCGCCTACGAGCCCTGGCTCGCCGCGCAGGCGCCCTACGACGGGCCGGTCGCCTCGCCGCGCGGGCACCTCGTCTACACCTCGGGCACGACCGGACGGCCGAAGGGCGTCGTGCGCGATCCGATTCCGCTCGCGGAACTCGAAGTACGCCAGGCCGCGATCCGCCAGGTCGTCGAGGCGACCTTCGGCGTGCGCCCCGGCTGCCGGGCGCTGGTCGCGGCGCCGCTCTATCACAGCGCGCCGAGCACCTTCCTGCAGAGCGCGTTGCAGGTCGCCGAGCGCGTCGTGCTGATGCCGCGCTTCGAGCCGGAAGCGCTGCTCGCAGCGATCGAACGGCACCGCATCGACGTCGTCTACCTCGTGCCGATCATGTACGTGCGGCTGTTGCGCCTGCCCGAGGCGGTGCGCCGGCGCCACGACCTGTCGTCGCTGCGCTTTGTCGCCTCCACCGGGGCGCCGTGCGCGCCCGAGGTGAAGCGCGCGATGATCGAGTGGCTCGGGCCGGTGATCCACGAGACCTACGCGTCGAGCGAAGCCGGCATGGTGACCTCGATCGGCTCCGAAGAGTCGCTCG
>CAZZWY010000580.1:0-2890 GCA_964657785.1 uncultured Acetobacteraceae bacterium | reverse complement strand
GACCAAGTTCGGTCTGGTGCGCGACCCGGCCGACCCGACCCGCCGCGGCGTGAGCGGCACGCCCGCGTACGTGCGGCGTGCGTGCGAGGGCAGCCTGAAGCGCCTCGGCGTCGAGACGATCGATCTGTACTACCTGCACCGGGTCGACCCGGCGACGCCGATCGAAGAGACGGTCGGTGCGATGGCCGATCTGGTGCGGGCCGGCAAGGTGCGCTTCCTCGGCCTCTCGGAGGTGGCGGCCGCGACCCTGGAGCGCGCCTGCGCCGTCCACCCGATCAGCGCGGTGCAGAGCGAGTATTCGCTGTGGACGCGCGACCCGGAAACGCACGGCGTGCTTGACGCCTGCCGGCGCCTCGGGGTCGGCTTCGTGCCCTACAGCCCGCTCGGTCGCGGCTTCCTCACCGGGCAGATCCGCACGCCGGACGACTTCGCGGCCGACGATTACCGCCGCGCCAACCCGCGCTTCCAGGGCGAGAACTTCACCCGGAACCTGGCGCTCGTCGACACCGTTCGGGGGCTGTCCGAGGCCAAGGGCTGCGCGCCCTCGCAGCTCGCGCTCGCCTGGGTGCTGTCGCGCGGCGACGACGTCGTGCCGATTCCGGGGACGAAGCGGCGCCGCTACCTCGACGAGAACGCCGGCGCGCTCGCGCTGAGCTTGAGTGCCGACGAGCTGGCGAAGATCGATGCCGTCTTCCCGGCCGACGCGGCGGCCGGCACGCGCTACGCGGCGGCGATGATGGGGCTGCTCGACCGCTGAGGCCGATGGTCGCCGATTGGCAAGGCGCGGGGCTCGTCGAGGCTTCCGTGCGGAGGCCCGTTTTCACCCCCATCGCGCAAGGGCTCGACGCGAGCCGATCGGCCCGTGAAACGGCCTCTCAGCCTGCCGCTCGCCGCTCGATCCGCACGCACAGCTCACCGCCCGGAAAGCGCGCGACGATGCGGGCGTCGCCCTCGAGATCGAACGGCCGCGCGATCGCGCCGGTCGTGACGATCTCGCCGCGCCGCAGCGTCACGCCGCGTTCGGCGGCGTGGGTGCGGGCGGCGGCGTCGTCGGCGGTCGACTCGGGCATCGAGGCGCTCCCTGAGTAGTCGGAACGGTCGTCAGAACTGCAGGAACGTGAACCCGGCGCCGAAGCTCGTCTGCCGGAAGTTGTAGTCGGTGAGCGTCTCCGCATAGCCGGAGAACGCCTGCACGTACCAGCGCAGGCCGTTCGGCTGGTCGCGCGAGACAGGATACGTCCATTCGAACTGGAGCGCGCCGTGGCCGTCGCGCTGCAGGCGCGTGCGCCAGAGCAGCGAGGCGGTCTGCACGCCGCCGGTCCAGGTGAGCTGGAACTCGCCGCGACCGCGGTAGTCGACCAGATCCGGGTTGTTGTCGGTCGCGAGCGGTTCGTTGAGCCGCTGGTTGAGGCGCGTCGTGAGCGACCAGTCCCCCCGCTCGATCCCGGCGCCGAGATAGACGCGGTTCCAGCTGCGCGAGAGCGGGTCCGACTGGCCGTTGGACTGGTGCGCGAGGCCGAGCAGCGTGTAGCGCCACTGCCAGCCGAAGGGCAGCGGGCGCAGGCCCGGGCTGGTCGGGACGACATACAGCATCTCGGGCTCGTAGTCGCTGTTGCGAAACGGCTTGGAGTCCTTGCCGTTCCAGATCTGCCAGAACGCCTGCTGCGTGAAGGCGACCCAGAGATCGGCGCCGGGCAGCAGCACGTCCTGCGCGAGCTTGGTTCGCAGCGAGAGCTGGAACTTGGCTTCGACACGCTGGTAGTCGGGCTCGACGACCGCCGGCTCGGTCGGCGACTGCGGCGCGCGGTTGATGCGGTTGGTCACGTGTGCCGGCAGGACGTAGTTCGGGTGGTAGCCGACGAAGTTGAAGATGCCGCGCTGGTCCGCCACCGTGATGCCGACGGTGCAGATCGCATGCACGGTCCGGAACAGCGCCATCGCGCCCAGCGGCAGCAACGCTGCGGCCGAGGCCGCGGCACGGAGCGCGCCGCGCCGCCCCAATGACATGATTTCACTCATGAGGAAGCTCCTTCCAGAAGCGCGCGGCGGCCGGCAGCGGCAAACGCGGCGTCGGGTTGCGGCGTGTGGATGCGGGCGCACAGCACATCGCGCAGGTGGCGTTCCAGCGCGTTGCTGCGGGACAGGGCGTGGTTGCCGGCGAGCTTCACCGCTGTTTCCACCGCCTCGATCGCGTTCTCGGCCACCGCGGTCTTGATCAGGCCGCTCTCCTCGGTTTCGGGCGGCCGCCCCGCATCCGTGTCCGCGGCAGCCGAGGCGATCAGGCGGCGGTTCACGCTCAGCAACGCCTCGATCTTGCCGACTGCGTCCTGCATGCGCGGCAGCGTCGCGAGCGGCGCGCCCAGATTGGCCGGGGAGCGATTGCGGAGGAAATCGACGATCCAGTCCCGTGCCGCTTCGGCCACGCCGGTGTACAGCGCGGCAATGACGATTGAACTCCAGGCTGCCGCGTCGGGATCGCGGCGTTTCCAATCCGCCGGCGCACGCACATCGACGGCATGATCGTCCGGGATCCGCACGTCCTCGAACACCACGTCATGGCTGCAGGAGCCGCGCAGCCCCAACTGGTCCCACGTCTCCTCAATGCGAACGCCAGGCGTGCGGCCCGGGACGAGGAACATGCCCATGCGCGGCTCGGCCTCGTCCGTCCGGGCGAACACCATCATCCAGCCCAGGCCGGGCGCACCGGTGCTGTAGATCTTCCGCCCGGTGATGGCCCAGCCGCCGGCCACCCGGCGCGCCGTCGTTTCCGGCAACCCGCCGCGCGCCGGCGTGCCCAGCGCGGGTTCAACACGCAGCGCGTTGATCAGCGAACCGAACCGTCCGGCGCTGCGGCCGATCTGCGCCTTGAGATGCTCCGGCCAATCGGATT
>CAZZWY010000579.1:0-2894 GCA_964657785.1 uncultured Acetobacteraceae bacterium | reverse complement strand
CCGGGCAGCGCGCTCTTCCTGCCGGTTCACGTGCCGGGCGCGATGTTCTCGTGCGGGGACGGTCACGCCGTGCAGGGCGACGGCGAGGTCTGCACCACCGCGATCGAGACCGCGCTGCAAGGCGAGTTCGAGCTCGTGCTGCACAAGTCGACCGGGCTCGCCTACCCCCGCATCGAGACGCCGACCCACCTGATCACGATGGGCATGGACCCGAGCCTCGACCAGTGCCTCGCCATCGCCCTGCGCGACATGATCGCGCTGCTCGGCGAACACGGGCTCTCGCGCCAGGACGCCTACACGCTCTGCAGCCTGGCGGTCGATTTCAGAATCACCCAGACCGTGAACGTCAGCCGCGGCGTGCACGCGATGCTGCCCAAGAGCCTGCTTCAGCAAACCGCTTCGAGTGCCCCTGGACAATGAATCCCCACACCGCTGTTCCCGCCGTTCTTCCGTCCAACCAGCGCGAACTGCACCGCGCACGCTACGAAGCGCTGCGCCAGACGGCCCAGACCGCCACCGCGAAGGCGCTGCCGCCGAAGTCCCCGCTCGGGCTCCCGCTCGCCGGGCCGGTGCTGCACCGCGAGACACTCCCCGGCGGCTGGTACTGGACGACGCGCCTGCGACCGGGCGAAGGCCTGCGCCTCTGCACGCCGACCGGCACCTCGACGGTCGCGATGGTGGCGTGGAGCGTCGCCGACCCGTCCGAGCGCCTCAACACCGCCGACACCATCAAGCTGCAGTGGAGCGCGGCGCTGCGCAAGGGCCGGCTGCTGCTGACCGACATGGGGCGGGTCGCGTTCTCGATCGTGGAAGACAGCTCCGGCGCGCACGACACCGTCGTCGGCCCCACGACGCGCGCCTCGGCGGCCCCCGCGAACAGCGCCGCCCGCAACTCGCGCGACAACTTCCTCGCCGCGGCCGCGAAGCTCGGCCTGTCGCGGCGCGACGTGCCGATGTGCGTCAGCTTCTTCGCGCCGGTCGCGGTCGACGACGCGGGCCGCTTCGTCTGGCACGGCGACCGGCGTCAGGCGGGGGACTTCATCGACCTGCGGGCCGAGATGGACCTGTGGGTCGTGCTCTCGAACGCCGGCCACCCGCTCGAGCCGTCGCCGGTCAGCGAGCCGGCGCCGGTCGAACTGACCGTCTTCGCATCGCCGACACCGGCGGCGGACGATGCCTGCCACAACGCCGGTGTCGAAGCGGAGCGGGCGTTTCTCTCCACGAGGCGGCTCGGGCCGCGCGCTGCTCAGGAGGTTCAATGACGATGCCCGCTTTCGCCGTCGACCACGCAGAGTACGACGCGGTGATCCCCGCCGGCGCCCCATGGTCGCACCGGCTCCGACGCGGACAGGTCCTCCGGCTCATCGACCTCGAAGGCCAGCAAGCCGTCGACGCGCTCTTCTACGCCGAGCACGACACCGCCGAGCGCTACAGCGCGCAGGACACGCTGCGCGCGCAGGGCAGCGCCTACATCGGCCCCGGCACCCGACTGCTGTCGAGCGAGGGCCGGGTGATGGCGACCGTGATCGCCGACTCCTCCGGCCGCCACGACACGCTGGCCGGCTGCTGCTCCTGCGAGAGCAATGCGGTGCGCTTCGGCGAGGAGACCAAGTACCAGCACGCCTGCCGCGAGAACTTCGTGCTCGAACTCGGCCGCCACGGCATGGGCAAGCGCGACATCGTGCCCAACGTCAACTTCTTCATGAACGTGCCGCTCGACAGCGCCGGCGATTTCGCGGTCGCCGACGGCATCTCGCCGCCCGGCTCGCACGTCGATCTGCGCGCCGAGATGGACCTGCTCTGCGTCTTCTCGAATTGCCCGCAGATCAACAACCCCTGCAACGACTTCCTGCCGACGCCGGTCAGGGTGCTGATCTGGGACGCGCCGGGGTAAGAACCTGTGAACTGCGCTGACGCGGAACAATCCGTATGCTCGCCGGAGGACGGCAACGACGACCTCCGCCACAGAACGCACACAGGAACGCTCACCATGCGCAACCATCCCCTCGGCCGCACCGGCCTTTTCGTCTCCGAACTGTGCCTGGGCACGATGACCTTCGGCGGCAGCGGCGGCATGTGGGGCCAGATCGGCGACCTCGGCCAGGCCGACGCAGAGCGGCTCGTCGGCCAGGCCATCGATGCCGGCATCAACTTCATCGACACGGCCGACGTGTACGCGGGCGGTGTCTCGGAGCAGATCACCGGGCAGGCACTGAAGAACCTGAAGGTGCCGCGCGAGAGCGTGGTCGTCGCGACCAAGGTCTTCGGCGACACGGGGCCGGGGCCGAACAACCGCGGCAACTCGCGGGGCCACATCCTCGACGGCGTCAAGGCGAGTCTCCAACGCCTGCAACTCGACCACATCGATCTCTACCAGATCCACGGCTTCGACCCCGCCACGCCGATCGAGGAAACCGTCCGGGCGCTCGACCAGCTGGTGCGACACGGCCACGTGCGCCATGTCGGCGTGTCGAACTGGGCGGCGTGGCAGATCGTGAAGGCACTCGGCATCGCCGAGCGATCGGGTTCGGCGCGCTTCGAATCGCTGCAGGCCTACTACACCGTGGCCGGGCGGGACCTCGAACGCGAGTTGATCCCGATGTTGAAGAGCGAAGGCGTCGGCCTGATGGTCTGGAGCCCGCTCGCCGGCGGCCTGCTCAGCGGCAAGTACGGGCGCGAACGGCAAGGCGAAGAAGGCAGCCGACGCACGAAGTTCGACTTTCCGCCGGTCGACCGCGACCGCGCCGACGACTGCATCGACGCGATGCGGCCCATCGCACAAGCTCACGGCGTGTCGGTCGCCCAGGTGGCGCTCGCCTGGCTGCTGCACCAGCCCCAGGTCACGAGTGTGATCGTCGGCGCCAAACGGCCCGAGCAGCTCGCCGACAACCTGG
>CAZZWY010000578.1:0-2910 GCA_964657785.1 uncultured Acetobacteraceae bacterium | reverse complement strand
CGGCGCGAGCCAGAGCAGCAAGGTCGGCGCGGATCGCAGCGCTGACGTGACGGGGGCGGATTCGCTTGCCGTCGGCAAGGCCCGTTCGACGAAGATCGGCGACGACGACAGCGTCAAGATCGGCAAGAATCTGGTGATCGACGCGGGCGATTCGGTGACGATCAAGACCGGCAGCGCCAGCATCACGATGAAGAAGGACGGCACGATCGTCATCAAGGGCAAGCACATCACGATCGACGGGTCGGGCAAGATCAAGGTCAAGGCCGACAGCGACATCGTGATGAAGGGTTCGAAAATTCTGCAGAACTGACATGGACGGATCACGCACGATGAAGCCTATCGATTTTCCGGCGGACGCGGGGATTGCTGAAGCGGAATCGGCGGATATGAACGGGAGCTTGCTCTCCGCGTTGCTCGCGGCGCCGTCGCGACTCGATGCTGCTCGACCCAGCGCGATTCGCGGCGTGGTGATCGGGCAGCTTCTTGCCATCGTCGACGACAGCGAGACGCCGCTGGTGATCTATCCAGGCCAGAGCGGAACGGCGGCGATACGAGCCCGCTCGATCGTCGATCTGCATGGTCCGCACGTCGGCGCGCAGGTGGTGCTGATGTTCGACGACGGCGATCCGACCCGACCGATCGTGATGGGCGTGCTTCGCGGGAAGACCGGGTGGCCTCTCGAAGACCAGCCTCGCGAAGTCGAGGTCGACGCGAATGGAGAGCGTCTGATCGTGACGGCACGCGAGCAGCTGGTGCTTCGCTGCGGCAAGGCCAGCATCACGCTGACGAAGGCGGGCAAGGTGTTGATCGAGGGCTCGTACCTTTTGAGTCGCTCTACCGGCGTGAACCGCATCAAGGGTGGTTCGGTGCAACTCAACTAGAGACCGCGATGGAGTTCATCAATGCCACTCGCATGACCGCAGGCTACAACATGGGCCTCGAACCCAGCGGTCGCGAGTTGCTCGTGGTGGTGATCAAAGGGACGTTCGTGCTACCGAAGAACGGTGAGCAAGTGCGATTGCACGACGAGCAGGTGCCGTTGATGATGGCCGATACCTTCACCGGGGCACCGGGTCTCACCGCACCGCTTCATGAAGTCGATTTCGCACCGCGAAAACCAGCGTGCGACGTGCTGCTGGTGGGCCATGCCTGTGCGCCCGAGGGCCGGCCCGTCGTGCGCATGCAGGTGGGGATTCGCGTCGGCCCGATGCAGAAGCGTTGCGATGTGGTCGGCGACCGTGTGTGGCGGGCCGGGCTGACCGGCATCAACGCTTCGAGCCCGCGGCCGTTCACGCAGATGCCCGTCTCCTACGACCGGGCCTTCGGCGGAACCGACCGCTACAGCGAGGACGCGAGCGAAGACGACGCCTTCCTGCCCAACCCGGTGGGGCGCGGCTGGCACAGGCATCTGAGGAATGCCTGGGTCGACGGTACACCACTGCCCAACATCGAGGAGACCGACAGGCCGGTGGGTCACCCGACCGACAAGCGTGATCCGATGGCCTTCGGGCCGCTCGGCCGCGGCTGGCCGAGGCGCGCACGATTCGCCGGCACGTACGACGCGCAATGGCTGGCCGACGTCTTTCCTTTCCTGCCTCGGGACTTCGACGAACGCTACTACCAGGCCGCGCCCGAGGATCAGCAGGTCCCGATCCCCAAGGGGCCGATGAAGGCGGTGCTCAGCGGGTTTTCGCCGGACGGTGTGCGCCAGTTCGCGATGCCGCATTTCGAGGCGCCGGTGACCGTGTTTCCGAAGAAGGGCGATCGCGAAGACTTGACGGCCATCCTCGACACCATCGTCTTCGAGCCCGACCACGAGCGCTTCACGATGAGCTGGCGCGTCGCGCGGCCCTTGAAGAAGAGCCTGCACGAGATCGCGCAGGTGCAGGTCGGCACACGCGGCAGGGCGTGGTGGCAGCGACGCGAGGAGCTCTTGATCCACGCGCCGCCGACGATGGCGACAGCCTCGTTGTACATGCCGCACCTACCCTTATGAAACATCGTCCCGTTGCGATTCTCGGCACCGGTCTGGTCTCGTCGGTGGGCCTGACCGCATCGGCGAGCTGCTGTGCGTTTCGCGCCAAGATCGCCAACCCGTGCGAGACACCGTTCATCGATTCGGCGGGTGCCTGGATCATGGCCCATCAGGTCAGTCTGGATCGCCCGACGTCCGGCCCGGCCAAACTGGCCCGGATGGCGGTGCTGGCGATCGAGGAGGCTTTGCAGGACCTCGATCGAATGCAGTGGCCGCGTCTGCCGTTGCTGTTGTGTGTCGCCGAGACCGAGCGCCCGGGCCGCATGGAAGGCCTGGACAACGCATTGATCGCGCAGATCCAGAGCGAGCTTGACGTCACCTTCGCGACCGGGTCGGCCGTCGTGCCCCGGGGACGCGTCGGAGTCGCGGTGGCACTCGCGCAGGCGCGAGCACTCCTGGAATCGACCCAGGTGCCCGGCGTGTTGATCGTCAGTACCGACAGTCTGCTCACTTGGCCCACATTGAGCCACTACGAGCGCGAGGATCGCCTGCTGACGGAGTCCAATTCAAACGGTTTCATGCCTGGGGAGGGTGCTGGCGCCTTGTGGGTTACGGTCGGTGAGGAGCGTTCACGTCAGATGTTGTGCACCGGCATCGGCTTTGGGCGCGAATCAGCGCACATCGACAGCGAGGAGCCGCTGCGTGCCGACGGACTGTCCCATGCGATCAAGGCGAGCCTGGAGGACGCCGGCCGTCAGCTACACGAGATGGACTTCCGGATCACCGACAACTCCGGCGAACACTACTATTTCAAGGAGGCGTCGTTGGCCCTGTCGCGCACGCTGAGGCAGCGCAAGGAACAATTCGACCTCTGGCACCCGGCCGAATGCATGGGCGAGGCCGGAGCCACGTCGGGGGTGGCGGTCATCGCCGCG
>CAZZWY010000577.1:0-2913 GCA_964657785.1 uncultured Acetobacteraceae bacterium | reverse complement strand
GGCCGAAGCTTTGGCCGATCCAGCCAGCGAAGTGGCATGTGGAGCCGGCCCGCTTTTTGCGACCGTTTGCGACCATCCCAACCTCACTGGAAAAGACGATGGCGACCACGATCACGGTGCTGTATGAGAACGTCGACGACGCGACGTTCGATCTCGACTATTACATGGCCAAGCACATGCCCCTGGTCGACGAGAAGTTCAAGCCGTTCGGCATCAAGGGATGGCGCGTGCTGAAAGCGGTGGGAACTCCGTTCGGCGGCAAGCCGGCCTACAGCGTGATCGCCAATCTGGAGTTCGACCACGCCGATCAGTTCCGGGCCGCGGTGGCAGCCGAAGGCGGGCCGGTGTTCGGCGACGTGCCCAATTTCAGCAACAAGGACCCGGTCGTCGTGATCGGCGATCTGGTGGGCGCAGCCTCCTGAGGTTGCCCGCGTATCGGCGTTGTCGCAACGAGCGAATGGCGCGAGGGCGATGAGCTCGCCGAAGCTCCTGGCCAACCCGGCCGCGTTGCCCCTACCATGTCACCTTGCACATCGGCTGACCGGGGCGGGGCATGGCGTTGCGCGGAATGTTGTTGCACCCGCCCGTTCCTGATCGCGCCAGACGCTGCGGCCTCCAATGAACTCACCCTCCAGCTCTCACCGCATCGCCCTCCGCGGCGATTTGCTCGACTTCACCGCGGAGCCGGCCTGGGGCGCTGTCGAATCCGACGCAGCGCGCTTCCGCCCGGACCACTGGCTGCTGATCGAGGACGGCCGCATCGCCGGCGTGCAGGCCGAGATGCCCGACGCGAGCTGGGTGCGCCAGGACCATGCCGGCCGCCTGATCCTGCCCGGGTTCATCGACACCCACGTCCACATGCCGCAGCTCGACGTGATCGCGAGCTACGGCACCGAGCTGCTCGACTGGCTCAACACCTACACCTTTCCGGCCGAGATCCGCTATGCCGACCCGGCCTGGTCGGCCGCCGGCGCCGAGCTTTTCGCCGACGCGCTGCTCGCCCACGGCACGACCGCCGCGGTCGTCTTCCCGACATCGCACAAGGTCTCGGTCGAGGCGCTCTTCCAAGCGGCCGACGCCCGCGGCATGCGGATGATCACCGGCAAGGTGCTGCAGGACCGGCATTCGCCCGAGGGCCTCGCCGACGACGTCGCCCAGGCCGAGGTCGACTGCCGCGACCTGATCCGCCGCTGGCACGGCCACGGCCGTCTCGCCTACGCCGTCACGGTGCGGTTCGCGCCGACCAGTTCGCGCGAGCAGCTCGCCATGGCGGGCGCCCTCTGCGCGGAAGACCCGAGCCTCTACATGCAGACCCACGTCGCCGAGAACCGCGCCGAGGTGCGCTGGGTGAAGGAACTCTTCCCCGAGGCCCGCAGCTACCTCGACGTCTACGCGGCGCAGGGGCTGCTGCACCGCCGCAGCGTCCTCGCCCACGGCATCTGGCTCGACGACGGCGACCGCGCCGCGCTGCGCGCCTCGGGCGCTCAGGTCGCGCACAGCCCGTCGTCCAACCTCTTTCTCGGCAGCGGCCTGTTCGACTGGCGCGGCGCCCAGCAGGCCGGGGCTGCGGTCACCCTCGCGAGCGACGTCGGCGGCGGCACCAGCCTCTCGATGCTCCGCAACATGGCCGATGCCTACAAGATCCAGGCGCTCGCCGGCCAGCGCCTGACCGCCTGGACGGCGCTGCACGCCGCGACCCTCGGCTCGGCGCGTGCCCTGCAGCTCGAGGCCGAGATCGGCTCGCTCGAGGTCGGCGGCGCCGCCGACG
Source organism: uncultured Acetobacteraceae bacterium (assembly GCA_964657785.1). Lineage (GTDB taxonomy): Bacteria > Pseudomonadota > Gammaproteobacteria > Burkholderiales > Burkholderiaceae_C > LMDS01. The sequence goes on along the minus strand of CAZZWY010000577.1, from coordinate 1,145 downwards.
TCTGCGTCTGGGACTGGGCCGCCGACCCGGTCAGCCGGCGCCGCATGGCGTGCGCGACCAGCCTGCACGAACGCGCCTTCGCCTGGATGACGATGGCGGACGATCGCAATCTGGTCGAAGCGTACGTCGCCGGCATCCCGCGTTTTTCACGGAGAGCGGCGTGACCGGATCGACGCCGCGGGCACCGAACGTGCTTTGACGGTGCGGCCCCGTGGGCGCGGGCCCGAATGCCAGGAGTGAGCCATGCTTCGCCTCGAACTCGTCGACATCAGCAAGCAGTATCCGGCGGTCAAAGCCAACGACTCGGTGAACCTGAAGGTCGCGCCGGGCGAGGTCCACGCGGTGCTCGGCGAGAACGGCGCCGGCAAGTCGACGATGATGAAGATGATCTACGGCGCCGTTCGCCCCGACGCGGGCGAGATCCGCTGGAACGGCGCGCCGGTCACGATCCGCAACCCGACGGACGCGCGGGCGCTCGGCATCAGCATGGTGTTCCAGCACTTCAGCCTGTTCGACACGCTCAACGCGGCCGAGAACGTCTGGCTCGGGCTCGACAAGTCGCTCACGCTCGCCGCGGTGATCGAACGCATGAACCGGGTCGAGAAGGAATACGGGCTCGAGGTCGAGCCCCTCCGGCCGGTGCATTCGCTCTCGGTCGGCGAGCGCCAGCGGGTCGAGATCGTCCGCGCCCTGATGACGAACCCGAAGTGCCTCATCCTCGACGAGCCGACCTCGGTGCTGACGCCGCAGGCGGTCGAGAAGCTCTTCGTCACCTTGCGCAAGCTCGCCGCCGAGGGCACGTCCATCCTCTACATCAGCCACAAGCTCGACGAGATCCGCGCGCTCTGCCAGAACTGCACCGTGCTGCGCGGCGGCAAGGTCACCGGCACCGTCGACCCGCGCACCGAGACCAACGCCGGCCTCTCGCGTTTGATGATAGGCGCCGAGCCGCCGCAGCTCAAGCACCGGCCGGCGCGCCTCGGCGAGGTCGTGCTCGACGTGCGCGGCCTCGATCTGGCGAAGGAGGACCACTTCGGCATGAACCTCGCCGACGTGCGCTTCCAGGTCCGCGCCGGCGAGATCCTCGGCATCGCCGGCGTCTCGGGCAACGGCCAGCAGGAGCTGATGGCCGCGCTCTCGGGCGA
>CAZZWY010000576.1:0-2923 GCA_964657785.1 uncultured Acetobacteraceae bacterium | reverse complement strand
CGCCGAAGTCGAAGCCCTCCCCCGCTCCCATCTTCAGGTTCTCGACGTCGCGCAGCAGCATGCGTTTCGCATGGTTGTTGCCGGCGGCATCGACGGCCTGCGGCAGGTCGATCACGACCGGCCCATCCGCCGCGAGCAGGATGTTGAATTCCGACAGGTCGCCGTGGACGACGCCGGCCGCCAGCATCCGCACCACCTCGCCCAGCAGGCTCGCGTGATGCACGAGCGCCTGTTCGCTCGTGAAGGCCACGTCGTTGAGCCGCGGCGCGGCATCGCCGTTCGCATCGACGACCAGCTCCATCAGCAGCACGCCCTCGTAGAAGTTGTACGGGTGCGGCACCCGCACCCCGGCCGCGGCGAGCCGGTAGAGCGCGTCGACCTCGGCGCTCTGCCACGCCGCTTCCTGCGATTCCCGCCCGAAGCGCGTGCCCTTGGCCATCGCGCGCGCCTGCCGGGTGTTCTTGACCTTGCGGTTCTCGGTGTAGTCGACGGCCTGGCGAAAGCTCCGGTTCGTCGCCTCCTTGTAGACCTTGGCGCACCGCGTCTCGTCGCCGCAGCGCACGACGAAGACCATGGCCTCCTTGCCGCTCATGAGCTGGCGCGAGACCGAATCGATCAGGCCTTCGTCGATCAGGGTCTGGAGGCGGGCGGGGGGTTTCATGGGCCGATTGTCGAGGGTTTGGGCGAAGCCTTGCTCGCCGGCCGCGGCTTGGCCGGCGTCCGGGCGGGGAGGGGCGCCGGAGCCTTGCCGTGGGTTCGGGCACGTCGGTTCGGCATCGGGATGCCCCGCTCACCCATGGACCGAAGCGCAGGACTCGCGTCCGCGCGAAGTCATGCGCCGGAACGCTTCCGGATCACCATGGCGTCGCGGCGAGGCGAAGGAACGCTGTCGGCCTGCTGCGGGTCGGCATGCCCCGCGTCGATCGCTTCCGGCGTCACCGGCGTCACCGGCCTCACTTCCCCCACCCATCCTTCAACCCCGCGATCCGATTGATCACCGGCCGACCCGCCGCGTGATCGACCCGATCCGCGACGAAGTACCCGTGCCGCTCGAACTGGAACTTGTCGTCCGGCGCCGCGCCCGCGAGCGAGGGCTCGAGGTAGCCGGTCACGACGCGCTTGCTGGCGGGGTTCAGCACCGAGAGGAAATCGCGACCGCCGACGTCGGGCTGCGGCTCGGTGAAAAGGCGGTCGTAGAGCCGCAGCTCGGCGGGTAGCGCGTCGTGCACGCCGACCCAGGTGATGGTCCCCTTGACCTTCACCGCGTCGGCGCCCGGGGTGCCGCTTTTCGTATCCGGCACCACGGTCGCGAGCACCGCCGTCACCGCCCCCGACGCGTCCTTCTCGCAACCGGTGCACTCGATCACCATGCCGTACTTGAGCCGCACCTTGTTGCCCGGGAAGAGACGGAAGAAGCCCTTCGCCGGCACCTCGGCGAAGTCGTCGCGCTCGATCCAGACCTCGCGGCCGAGGCTGAACGCGCGCTGGCCGAGCTCGGGGCGGTGCGGGTTCGCCGGGGCGCTGCACGGCTCGCGGAAGTCGTCGCTGCCGAAAACGTCGCTCCAATTCGTCAGCGTCAACAGCACCGGGTCGACGACCGCCATCGCGCGCGCCGCCTTGCCTTCGAGGTCCTCGCGCAACGCGATGTCGAGACTCGCGTAGTCGGTCCAGCCGCCGGCCTTGCTGGTGCCGGCGCGCTCGCACATCAGGCGGATGGCCTCGGGCGTGTAGCCGCGCCGGCGCAGGCCGACGAGGGTGGGCATGCGCGGGTCGTCCCAGCCGTCGACGATGCGCTCTTCGACGAGCTGGCGGAGCTTTCGCTTGCTCGTGACGACGTAGGTGACGTTGAGCCGCGCGAATTCGTACTGGTGCGGTCGGGGGCGCGCGAGCAGACCGAGGTCGCAGAGCGTCTCGAGCAGCCAGTCGTACCACGGCCGCTGGTCCTCGAACTCGAGGGTGCAGATGCTGTGGGTGATGCCCTCGAGCGCGTCCTCGATCGGGTGCGCGTAGGTGTACATCGGGTAGATGCACCAGGTGCTGCCGGTCGCGTGGTGCTCGGCATGCTTGATGCGGTAGAGCGCCGGGTCGCGCAGGTTGATGTTGGGGCTCGCCATGTCGAGCTTCGCACGCAGCACGGCGGCGCCGTCGGGCAGCGCGCCGGCGCGCATCTCGCGGAAACGGGCGAGGTTCTCGGCCGGCGTGCGGGAGCGGAAAGGGCTGTCGATGCCGGGATGCGAGAAGTCGCCGCGGCGGGCGCGCATCTCGTCGGCGGTCTGCTCGTCGACGTAGGCGAGACCGGCATCGATCAGCGCCTCGGCGGCGCGGTACATGAAGTCGAAGTAGCTGCTCGCGTAGTAGAGATGGCTCGTGCCGCCGGCCTGCCAGTCGAAGCCGAGCCAGCGCACCGCGTCGAGGATGCCGTCGACGTACTCCTGCTCCTCCTTCTCCGGATTGGTGTCGTCGAAGCGCATGTGGCAGACGCCGCCGTACTCGGCCGCGAGGCCGAAATTCAGCGTGATGCTCTTCGCGTGGCCGATGTGCAGGTAACCGTTCGGCTCGGGCGGGAAGCGCGTGCGGATGCGCGCCGGATCCGGGTCGCCGCTCGCGTGGTGCGCCGCGTCGCCCGGCGAGCCGGCGAAGCGCCGCTGTGCGTACGTGCCGTCGGCCAGATCCCGTTCGATGATCTGGCGCAGGAAGTTGCTGCCCGGTTTGGAAGCGTCGGCGGGGGTGGAGGTCATGGGCGGTCGGTCGTGCGGAGGGCAGACCGGGCGACGAACGCGCAGCCCGGCGAGAGGCGCAGATTCTAGGGAGCCCGGCCCGGTCTGCGGGACCTCGCGTCGCGCCGCAACGGGTGTTCGACCTTCGCGACGGCAACAATGATTTACAGCGGCGCCCGTCGCCGCCGGGAGCGACCCTCGCGTTG
>CAZZWY010000575.1:2694-2932 GCA_964657785.1 uncultured Acetobacteraceae bacterium | reverse complement strand
CGCGCGGCAGCCAGGTCACGCCGGCATCGGTCGAGGTGTAGAGCTGACCGTTGGTGACCGCAGCGACGAGCTTGGTCCCGTCGGCGGAGGACGCGACCGCGACCCAGAGCCGCACGCTGTCGCGGGATGTCCAGGTGATGCCGGCGTCGGTGGAGGTGAAGAGGTGGCCGTTGCGTTCCGCCGCGAGCCGCCGGCTGCCGTCGGCCGACGACGCGAGCGCGTACCAGTCGCGGGCGCT
>CAZZWY010000575.1:0-2684 GCA_964657785.1 uncultured Acetobacteraceae bacterium | reverse complement strand
CGGTCGGCACGAGCTCGACCGCGTACGCGCAGGTCGCGCCGGCGGCGAGCGTCGTCGGCAGACCCCTGATCACCATCGACTGCCCGGCGTTCTGCGCGATCTTCCAGCCGCCGGTGCCCTGACCGACGATGTTGATGACGTCGCCGACCGCCGGTGCGGCCGGCAGGGTGAGAACGACCTGGGCCGCGTTGTTCGGAAGGTAGCCGGTGTTCGACGCCATCGAGGCGCTGAGGCCGGAGACCGAGACCCAGGTCAGGGCGGCGCCGCCGCTGCCCCCGCTGCCGGTCGCGCCCGGCGCGCCGTTGCAGCTGTAGCTCGTCGACGTGACCTCGGCCGGGTCGAGCACGCCGCTGTCGTTCGCGTCGAGCCCGGCGGTGATGCGGGTGCCGCCGTAGGTGCAGTTCGGTCCTGCGGCCTCGGCCGTCGCGGCGACGAGGCTGTTGTGGGTGCGTGCGCCGGCGGTGCCGGCACTGCCGTTGCAGACATAGCTCGTCGAGGTCGCCTCCGACGCCTCGAGCGTGCCGTTGCCGTTGGCATCGAGCCCGACGCTGACGGCGGAGCCGCCCTGCGCGCAGTGCGTGCCGGCCGGCTCGGCGGCGATCTTGACGAGCGCGGTCGCGCCGGCGGCCCCGGCGCTGCCGTTGCAGACGTACTGGGTGCCGGTCACCTCGCTCGCGTCGAGCTTGCCGTTGTCGTTGGTGTCGAGGCCGGCACTGATGCTCGTGCCGCCGTTCGTGCAATGGGTTCCCGCGGGCTCGGTCGCGAGCGACGTGAGGGTCGCGTGGACGGTGGTCGTGGTGGTCGTGGTGGTACCGCTGGCCGCCGTGGACGCGGCCGTTGCCCCGTCACCACCGCTGCCGCCGCAGCCGGACAGGGCGACCAGGAGCAGCAGAAGCAGCATGAGCGCCAGTGCCGCGCCCCCGCGTGCGGACCGGCCGCCACCGGCGGGCTGCCGGGCCGGCAGGCAGAGCGTGAGGAGCCCAGGGAACATCGGTTGCGACACGGTCGACCTCGCTGAGAGAACGGCGCGAAAGCGCGAAACAGGGATGCGGGCCGACTGCTGGTCCACCGCGCCGATTCTTCCGCCCCGCCTTCTTTCCGGTCGCTCGAACAACGCCCTGAAATCGGCCGACTCCGCGCGGCGTCGCCCCCGCGACGCCGATGTCGATCTCCGCGCCGCGTGCACGGCGGCCGGGTTTGCATCGATGATCGGGAATGGACCGATTTGTCGCGATCGACACGTTCTTGCGCGTTGCCGAGTCGCAGCGCTTCGCCGAAGAGGTGATTCGCGAGAACCGCAGCCGCCGCGCCGTGCCGGTCGCGGCCGTGCGCTTTCCGACTCGTCCGACCCGGCGCCGGCTGGCGGCGTCCATCGACCCTGCGCTCGCCGCGCCCCGGGCGGCGCCCGACACCGCTTCAGCGGGAATCTCCTCATGACCACCGACATCACCGCACACAACATCACCGACGCCGTCATCGAGCGCTTCGCCGACTGCCCCGATCCTCGCCTGAAAGAGGTGATGACGTCGCTCGTGCGGCACCTGCACGCGTTCGCCCGCGAGGTGCGGCTCACCGAGGCAGAGTGGATGAGCGGCATCGAGTTCCTGACCGCCACCGGCCACATCACCGACGAGAAGCGGCAGGAGTTCATCCTGCTCTCCGACACGCTCGGCCTGTCGATGCTCACCGTCGCGCAGAACCATGCCGCCCCGGCCGGGGTGACCGAGTCGACCGTCTTCGGCCCGTTCCACGTCGCCGCTTCGCCCGATTTCGAGAACGGCGACGACATCGCCGGCGGCGCGCCGGGCGAGCCGATGTTCGCCGACTGCCGCGTCATGGGCGAGGACGGCAGCGTCATCGCCGGCGCGACGATCGACGTCTGGCAATCCGACGCCGACGGCTTCTACGACGTGCAGATCGCGGGCCTCGACCAGCACCGTGCCCGCGGCACGTTCCGAAGCGATGCGGACGGCCGGTTCTGGTTCAGGAGCATCCTGCCGTCGGCCTACCCGATCCCGACCGACGGCCCGGTCGGCGCGATGCTGGTCGCGACCGGCCGGCATCCCTGGCGGCCGGCGCACCTGCATTTCCTGATCCGCGCCGAAGGCTACGAGACGCTCATCACCCACGTGTTCCGCGACGGCGATCCGTACTTGGAGTCGGACGTCGTCTTCGGCGTGCGCTCGTCGCTGGTCGCGACCTACCTGGAGCGCGCCGCGGGCACCGGGCCCCATCCCGAGCAGCCGGCGGCGTACTACACGCTCGATTACGATTTCGTCCTCCAGCGCGCCCCCGCCGCCGCGACGCTGACGCCCGCGGAGGCGGAGCGCGCGGCCTGACCTCGGAAGGACGACCCGCCATGTTTCTCGGCCTCAGAAGCGCGATCTACCCTGCCGGCGACCTCGACGCCGCCAAGGCCTGGTACGCCCGCGTGCTCGGCGTCTCGCCCTACTTCGACGAGCCTTTCTACGTGGGTTTTCGCGTCGGCGGCTTCGAGCTCGGGCTGATCCCCGACGCCATGCCCGCCACCGCCGGACCGCAGGCGCTCTGGGGCGTCGCCGACGCCCTGGCCGCGCATCGCGATCTGCTGGCGCTCGGCGCGAAGCCGCTCGATGCGGTCACCGACGTCGGCGGCGGCATGAAGGTGGGCGCCGTCGAAGATCCGTTCGGCAACCGGCTCGGGT
>CAZZWY010000574.1:0-2933 GCA_964657785.1 uncultured Acetobacteraceae bacterium | reverse complement strand
AGCGCGTCATCGCGGGCGACGTTGCGGGCGAACAGGGGCGAGCCCATCGTGAACGGCAGCCCGGCCGCGGGGCTCAGGTCCTTCACGGCGAGCGGAAAGCCGTGCATCCAGCCCATGCGCTCGCCGCGGCCGATCTGCGCGTCACGCTCGTCGGCCTCGCCCAGCAAGGCATCGTGATCGCGCAGGGAGACCAGCGCGTTGAAACGCGGGTTCAGCGCCTCGATGCGCTGCAGCGTCGCCTGCATCAGTTCGCGGCACCCGAGCTCGCGTCGGCGCAGCCGGCCGGCGAGCTCGGTGGCGCTGGTCTCGAGGAGGTCGGATTCGGGTGGCATGGCCGGCAGGATGTCAGATTCCGTGCAGGGCCGCCATCTCGTCGATCAGCTCGCGCTGCAAGGCCATGAACCGGGCCGACGGTTGCTGCAGCGCGAAGAAGTCGCTGAACGGGTCCTGCACCTCGGTGCGGTGGCCCGACAGCTCTTCGATCACGGCCAGGCCGCAGAACGGCACGCAGGCCTCCGCGTAACCGCCTTCGTGCACGACCACCAGCTTGCCGCCGCAGTGACGGTCGGCGAGCGCGTTGACTTGGGCGGTCATCGCACGGAACGACTCCGGGTACAGCTGCATCCGCGCAAGCGGATCGACGCCGTTGGCATCCAGGCCACTCGCAACGACGATGAGCTCCGGGCGGAAGCGGTCGATGACCGGCACCACCATGCGCTCGAAGGCGTACAAGTAGGACGCATGGCCACCGCCCGGCAGCAAGGGGATGTTCACGTTGTAGCCGAGCCCGGCGCCCTCGCCGCGGTCCTCCGCGCCGCTGTAGCCCGGCGGAAAGCAGCCCTCCTGGTGCAGCGACAAGGTCAGCACGTCCGGGCGGTCGTAGAAGATCTGCTGCGTGCCGTTGCCGTGGTGCACGTCCCAGTCGATCACCGCGACGCGCCCGATGCCGTGCGCCACCTTCATCGCCTCGATTGCGACCGCGATGTTGTTGAGGAGGCAAAACCCCATGCTGTGTTCGCGCAGGCAATGGTGGCCGGGCGGACGCGACATCGAGAAGGCGTTCGCATGCTCGCCGCGCAGCACCGAATCCATTGCCGCCTTGGCCAGTCCCGCCGACAGTTTGGCGATCTCGTAGCTGCCCGGGCCGAACGGCGACGTGTCGCCCAGGTCGCCGCCGCCGGCGTCGCTCAGGCGCTTGAAGTCCTGCAGGTAGCTCGAGGGGTGGATGCGCAGCAGGTCTTCGTCGGTCGCCATCGCGGCGGTGCGCACGTCGAGCCGGTCGGTCAGACCCGACACGTCCATCAGGGACTTGATGCGGCGCTTCGAATCCGGCGACTCGGCCATGCCGCTCCCGGCCATCGGCTGCACCCAGCCGCCGACCGGCAGAAAGAGGGCGTGCAAGCCGCCCGGCACGTGCCAGAGCGTGCGTTCATCGAAATAGAAAGCGGTGGACGTCATGTGAATGCCCCGATTGAAGAAAGATGGCCGGTCGATCAGGGCGCCGGCGGAAACCGCTGCACCGTGAAGCCGCGCCACTGAAACCGGTCGCGGGCGAAGCCCCAGAGACCGCGGGGCGCGAGCAACATCACCGCGATGGCGACGCAGCCCATCGCAACCAGGTACCAGCCGCCCGACATCGAGAAGTAATTGCCGAAGAATTCGCGCAGACCGAAATAGACGACGGTACCGATCAACGGGCCTTCGATGGTGCCGATGCCGCCGATGATGACGATGAACATCACCGAGACGACCCAATTGATGTCGAATGCCGAATCCGGAGAAAGAAACATCGTGCCCATGTAATTGGCCGCACCGGCCATGCCGCAACCGAAGGCGGAGATCACGAAGGCGATGAAGCGGTTGCGCCAGACGTCGACGCCGACGCTGGTGGCGGCGAGCTCGTTGTCGCGAACCGTCATCAGGCCGAGGCCGAGCGACGAGCGCATCAGCGCATAGACGCCCACCACCGACGAGACGCCGATCGCCGCGGCGATCCAGTAGGTGATCTTCTGGAACGATTCCGCATCCACCAGCCTGACGGACGCCAGCGGCGCACCGGACTCCCCGCCGAGCCCGGGCACGCCCGCGACCACCAGCCGGGCGATCTCGGCGAAGACCCACATGCCGATCGAGAAATAGGCGTCGCGCAATCGAAACATCAGCGGGGCGACGAGCGCCGCGAGCACCGCCGCGGCCACGCCCGCCACCGGCACCAGCAGATACGGCGAGAGGTTCGCCCGGTCCGAGACCGAGAACAGCAGGTAGGCGCCGACGCCGATGAACGCCTGATGGCCCATCGACACCAGGCCGCCGTAGCCGGCGAGCAGGTTCCACATCTGGGCGATGGCCAGGGTCAGCAGGATTTCGCTGAAGATTCGCAGCGCGCCGCCGTCGACGAAAGACGGTGCCAGCCCGAGAACTGTTACCGCCACGACCAGCAGCGCGCCACCCGCCGCGCGCGTCATGCCTTCTTCCCGGCGAGGCCGTTCGGCCGGAAGACGAGGATCGCGAAGAAGAGCAGGTGCGAATAGAGCGCGCCGGCATTCGAGTCGATGCGTTGCCCAACGAGCTGCGCCACACCGAGCGCGATGCCGCCGGCCAGCGCCCCCCAGAACGAGCCGAGCCCGCCGATGATCACCACCTCGAAGGCGCCGAGCAGGCGTTCGACGCCCGAGAACGGCGTGAACGAGGTGCGCATCGCGAGCAGCAGGCCCGCCATGGCGGCGAACACCAGCGAGATGCCCATGACGATGTTGTAGACCCTGCCCGGCTTGACGCCCTGCGTTCGAACGATGTGGCGGTTGTCCGACGTGGCGCGAACCACGAGCCCGAAATGGGTGCGCCGGAGCAACCATTGCAGCGCCGCGAAGGAGAGCACCGCCACGACGAGCACCAGCAGCAGACACACCGCGCTCCACACGATGCGGTGGGCC
>CAZZWY010000573.1:901-2944 GCA_964657785.1 uncultured Acetobacteraceae bacterium | reverse complement strand
CGCCCGCGACGAAGAGATTCTTTGTGTTCATGGCATTCATCCTCGGATTGAAAAATTTCTAGCGTCCCGAGCGCAAGCATCTGGAGCGCATGCGTTCGGACGCGAGGGCGAATGCTAGGTGCAACTCGCACGGCCCCCTGTAGGTCAAAAGGAGGAATCGCTATCGGGGGCCGGGCAGGCGACGGCTGACGACACCCCTTCCGAAGACGCTCCGTCTGCGTCAGGCCGGAAACGCCCAGTAGCCGCCCACCCGATCGAGGCCGCGTTCGCGCGCGTGCAGGCCTTGCAGGAGCAGCGTCCGCAGGTCCGTGATCAAGCTTCTCTGGCTCGACCAGTAGCCGTGACCGAGCCCGTCGCCGCCGACGACGCTCGCGTCGACCGTCTCCAGCCCGTCGAACACGAAAGGTGTGGTGGTGACGAGGCCGAGCCGATCGCTCTGCCCATGAAGCCAGCGCGAGAGGCGCAGCGCGAGGTCGCCGCGCGTCGCGTACGACGTTGCCGAGACGGGGCCGCGTCCGAGCGCCTTCGGGAACTTCTGGCGGAAGGTCGGCAGGTAGACGTCGGCCGCGGTGAAGACGACTTCGCCGAGCGGCAAGCGGGCCCGCTCGTGGTCGGCGAGCGCGCCGAGCATCGGCCGGTTGCCCATGCTGTGGGCGAGCAGATGGACCTTCTTCCACGGGCCCTGCTCCAGGCTGCGCAGGAATTCGGCCAGCGGCTCGGCGGAGCACTCGGCCCGCTCCTCGTCGCCGGCATACGCCGATTGCCGCCCCGCCGAAGGCCAGCTGAAGAGCAGCACCAGACCGGAGAAGTTGGCGTCGCTCGCGAACTGCGCCGCCCGCATCGCGGCTTCCTCGAAGCTGACGTTGAAGCCGTGCAGGAAGACGAGCAGCTCGCAGGAGTCGGCGGCCTGGCTCGATTTCTCGATCGACGCCTCGAATTCTTCCCGGGCCATGTCCTGGATCGCGGTCGGGACGAAGAAGCGGCGCGTGTCGCGCGCGTCCGCGAGCAGGTCCCACCAGCGCGGCGCCTCGATCCTTCCCTGCCGGTGGCCGGCCGGAATGCTGACCCAGGCGACGCCGAACGTCGTCTCGTCGGCGAGCTCTCCGCCGTAGCCCTTGCCCGGCGTGCTCCCGGCCGTCGGCGTCGACTCGCGATTGGTCGCGAAGAGCACCGGCACGCGCTCGGCGCCGTCGGGCGCGGGGCCGCGCGCAAGGGCGGTGCCGAGGGCCCGAGCGCCTCGCTGGACGACGTCGAGGACCTGTCCGGCGCCGCCCTCCACGATGCCGATCTGCGCGGAAGCGGTCTCCGCACTCTTGAAAGCGCTCGCGTCGCCCAGCGAGGCGCCGCGGACGAGTTCGCGCACATAGGCGTCGGCCGCCGTGCCGCGCGCGAGCTCCAGAAGATCGTCGAGCACCCGCGCCAGCTCGCCGACCGCGCTCACCGCCAGAAGGCGTTGCCCGAGGGCCTCGAACTCGCGCAGCAGCGCCGGCGTCGCGGCGCCGAGCCGCATCCGCACGGCGTCCCAGTGGCTGAGCAAGGCCTCGACGAGGGCGATCTGCTGCAAGGGGTTCATAGGGAGTCCCCGTTCATCGGCCCGAGACCGTGAAGGCCGCCCAGCATTGCGGATGCGCGAACGGCCTCGCGTAAGCGTCCAGGCCCGACAGCGACTGGCGCACCTCGGCCGCGAGGTCGCCGAGCGGCCCGGCATCCTCGCGCAAGGGCCGCAGGAGCCGGTACAGCTCGTCCGCCGTCACGCTTCGCAGCCACCGCTGGGCGGCGCGCAAGGCCTGCGCGGCGGTCGCGTGGGCACCGCCGCCCCACTCCCGGTAGAAGCGCCCGACGAGCGCGGCACTCGCCCACTCGTCGACCGGCCAGAGCGTCGCGAGCACGGTCTCGGCGCCGTGCTCGAGAAACGCCGCCGGGAAGCCGATCGTCTCGTCGGGCTTGCGCCAGGCGGGCGCGACCGCCGTCTCGCAGGCCGAGAGCACGATCCGGGACGGAAACCGCGCGCCGGCGGACGCGACCAGCTCGTCGAGGGACAGC
>CAZZWY010000573.1:0-891 GCA_964657785.1 uncultured Acetobacteraceae bacterium | reverse complement strand
TCGCTGCGGCCGACCAGCACCGGTTCGGGCCAGAGCGTCTCGCCGCCGGCCAGCACCAGATGCGATCGCCATGGATCGGCGACGTCGAAATTCCCGTGCGTGGAGAAATGCACCAGCGCCGACGCCGGCCAGTCGGCGAGCACGGCGGCCTTGGTCGCGGCGGCGCCCGCCAGCACCCGGGTCTCGGCCGGTTCGAGGGCCTGCCGCGCCCAGGCGATCTCGAACGCGCAGTAGCGCAGGTCGGCGAAGGCGCTGGTCGGGTTCGACACCATCAGATTGTGTCCCGCCGATGCGTTCGCCGGACCGCTCGGCGCGGTGTGCCTGGCTTCGATCTCGACCAGGCACCGGGCCGATGGCGCGACCCGAAGCGCATAGTCGTCGATGATCCAGCGGCGCTCCTCGGCGTTCCCCGCCTCGGTCCAGGCCGCGTGCAGCGGCAGCGCGCCGAGGCCGGCCGCCGGGAACACGATCAGCTCGGCGCCGTCGGCGATGCCGAGCGCCTGCAACTTGGGCAGCACCGGCCGCCAGAACCGCTCGAACAGCAGCGCGCCGATCGAGTCGATGCGCTCGCGCCAGCGATCGGGCTCCGACCGGCGTCGCACGTAGCGCGTCAGCCAGCTGCGGCCCGACGCGTCGAGCAGGTCGCCGTGGAGCAGCTGCCGCAGCGCATCGAGCCCGAAGTCGGGCAGCGAAGCGGTCCGGCAGCCCGCCGCCGCGACCACGACGACCCGACCCTCCGTCGGGCCGAAGACCGGAAACAACAGCGCACCGCCGGCCGGCACGAGCCCGCGGATGGCGTCGAACGTCGCCCGCGGCTTGCCGTTGCTCCAGAGAAGCCCCTTGTTGCGGTCGAGGGCTTCGAGCGCGCGCGGCACGTCGCCGACGCGCAGC
>CAZZWY010000572.1:0-2945 GCA_964657785.1 uncultured Acetobacteraceae bacterium | reverse complement strand
CCATCACGTACCAGCCGTCCGAGTTGATGATGTCCGGAATTTGGCTCGACCGGCGCTGCACGTATTCGGCCTGAACGAAGACGCGGTCGTGGTCGACCGTGAGGCCATAGCTGGTGAACGAATAAGGGTCTGCGATCGCGCCGATGACCGGCCCGAGGACATTCGCCTTGACCCGTCCGACCCGTAGCGTCACCCAGTCGGTGTCGATTTGCAGGTTCAGGCCCCGCAGGCCGTCGCCGTTCGCACCGATGCCCAGCGACCGCAAGCGAGTCTTGCCGGCGAGCCCGGTGACACGCACGGCCACCGCGCCGAAGGCCCGGCGATACGAGATGTCGCCGCCTTCGAAAGTCTGGAAGACGTTGAGCGCATACACCTCGTTCGGTGGTCGCAGCCAGTTGTTCGCATACCCGATGTTGCGCGAATCGGAGACGAGGAACGCCGGCGTGGCCATTCGACCGCCCCGGATCGACAGGCCGTCGAGCGGTTCGACGGCGACGTAGGCCCATTCGATCCGTTCCTTGAAGCCGAGGTCTTCCCGCTTGGCACCCAGAATCTGAACGGTGCCCGACAGCCAGTCCGTCGCCTTGCCGTCGAGCTGCACGCCGAGGTTGCTGTCGACGTCGAGCGCCGGGGTCTTGTCGGCGCCACCGGTCTGCCGATCGCGGCCGTACTGGCCCTCGTCGCTGTTGGTCACGACCCCGCCGAGCGTGCCGAATCCGCCGATCGTGAAGTGGTCGCCGATCGGCGTGGCGGCCCCCGCCACGGGCGGGAGAGCGCCGAGGGCGACGCCCATCGCGGCCGCCGCAGCGAGACGCGGCACCTTCAGTCGTTTGTCCATGGTCGTTGATGACGAGCGCCTGTCTCCGGAAACGTGTTTTCGGCGTCGGGACGGTCGACTTGAACAGGCTCGGGCGCTGTCGCTCGGGCAACGCCCCCTACGCGCCTGGCCACGACCCGCGCGTCGCCGCGCTTCGTCGGGCATCGCTCGGCTCCGGCATCCGATAGAGCCAGACCCGGCGCCCGCCTCCCCCCTCGAGCGAGGCCGTCGCCGGAACGCTCGGGACCGCGAACTCGAGGCTCGCCAGCCAGGCGCCGGGGCGAAGCTCGCGCCGCGCCTTGGCGAGCGCCCCGTCCATGCTTTCCGGGCGCTGGAACAGGTAGACCAGGTCGTAGCCGGACCAGCCGGCGGCCCAGATGTCGCCGCGCCGCACCCGCGCGTCGCGGCAGCGCCAGGCGCAGAGCCAGCGCAGCGGCCAGCTCCATTCGAGGCCGTCCAGCTGCGCCGTCGGGAACTCGCGCCGCAGTTCGCGCAGGCCGTCGCCAAGACCGCAGCCGGCGTCGAGGATGCGCGGCTCGCCCGGCAGGCTCACGGTCCGAGCCAGGCCGGCGAGCGCTCCCGCGGGCGTCGGAAAGAGCGGCGCATCGCGCCAGGCGTTGAGCGGGTAGACGAGCGCCAGGAGCGCGAGCGGCAGCAGCCAGGCCCACGCCGGCAGGCCACCCGCCAGCCCGGAGGCGGCGAGCGACAGCGGAAAGCCGAGCGCGATGAAGAGCCGCCGCCAGCGGGTGTGGCCGACCACGCTCAGCAGCGCGCCGAGCGCGGCGCCGACGGACGTCGCGAGCGGTACCGGCGCCGCCAGCCCGCGCACGCCGAGGAACGCCGCCCAGCACGCGGCCCAGGCGATCAGCGCCGGCAGCGGCCAGGCCTTCTGCAGCGTCATCGCGAAAACTCGCGACCGTTCGAAGCGAGAACGTTCAATAGGCCCGCAGCTTGACCCGCAGCCGCGCGATCGACTGGCTGTGCAGCTGGCAGACGCGCGATTCCGTCACCTTCAGCACCGCCGCGATCTCCTTCAGGTTCATGTCGTGCTCGTAGTACATGCTCATGACGTACTGCTCGCGCTCCGGCAGCACCTTGATCGCCTCGACCAGCGCTTCGCGCATCCGGTGGTCCTGCAGCTGGGCGAGCGGGTTCGCTTCCTCGCTGCCGACGTGGCGGTCGAGGAAATCGCTGTCGCCTTCGTCGCCCGACATGTCCTCGAGGTACACGAGCTGCGTGCCGCGCACCTTGCCGAGGAGCTCCTGGTATTCGACCAGCGAGAGGCCCATCTCGCGCGCGATCTCGCTCTCGACCGGCGCGCGGCCGAGCTTCTGCTCGAGCTTGTGGACCGCCGATTCGATCGAGCGCTGCTGCTTCCTCGTGCCACGCGAGAGGTAGTCGTTGCCGCGCAGCTCGTCGAGCATCGCGCCGCGGATGCGCTGCGTCGCGAAGGTCTCGAACTGCACGCCCTGCGCCGCGTCGAAGCGCGAGAGGGCGTCGGCCAGGCCGATCATGCCCACCTGGATCAGGTCGTCGATCTCGACGTTGGCCGGCAGCTTGGCGATCATCTGGTGGGCCAGGCGGCGCACCAGCGAGCTGTACTGCTTCAACGTGGAATTGAGGTCCAGTTGGCCTTTGGCGGTGTACATGACGGGCTCCGGCAAGATCAGTTGTGAACCCGGGCCGCGGCGACGGCGGCACGGGCCGCCGGGGCGGCCTGCAGCGGGTGCGAATAGGGAACATCGGGGCGCGCCTCGCCGCAGGCGCTGCGCAGCAGCTCGCGCACCAGGCGGCGCAGCTCCGGGCTCGGCGCTTCGGTGGCGTCGCAGGCCGGGTCGATGCGGACCCAGTCGCGCAGCACCGCGCCGAGGAAATCGTCCGCACAGGTCGCGAGCTGCATCGCGATGCGCTCGGAGCGCGGCGACTGCGCGGCCGCGCCCAGCAGCAGGTCGTGAACGACGAGGCCGGCGCGCTGGGTCAAGAGCTTCATCGCCGCGAAGGCGTGGGTGACGCTGGCCGGCCGGTCGTCGGCCAGCAGCAGCGGGCGCACCGGATTGCCCGGGTAGCGGGCGAACAGGCGGCAGAGTTCCGACGCGCTCGCGTGCACCAGGATCACGTCGCAATCCGG
>CAZZWY010000571.1:0-2980 GCA_964657785.1 uncultured Acetobacteraceae bacterium | reverse complement strand
CCGGCGACTTCGAGGGCCACCAACACACGGCCGTGATGCTCGGCCACAAGAGCCAGGAGCTCGGCGCCAGCACGTCGGGGGTGGGCGGCTCGAACCAGCTCGTCTTCGATGACAGCGCGGCGGGCCAGCGCATCGAGCTGTCGACGACGACGCAAGGCACGAGGCTGCAGCTCGGCTCGCTGCTGCAGCAGCAGGACAACCAGCGGCTGGCGCCGCGCGGGCACGGGCTGGAGCTGGCGACCGGCGCACACGGGGCGCTTCGGGCCGGCTCGGGGCTGCTCGTGAGCGCGCACGCTCAGCAGGCCAGCACGGGGGCAGGCCAGCAGCTCGAGGCCAGGGACCCAACCGCGGTCCTGCAGGCCGCACAGAGCCTCGTGCACACGCTGGCCGAGTCGGCGCAGGCGCACAACGCCCGGCTCGCTGCGGAGCCGGCGGTCGCGGGGGCGACGGACAAGGACACGGCCAGGCAATTGCCGACCGAGCGGGGGCTCCACGCGCTGGCCGCGAGCGTGCAGGCGAGCGATACGCGGCAGTCGGCGGGCGGAGCGGGCTCGGGCTCGACGTCCCAGACCGAACCCGTCGCCATCGACGGCGGCTTCGGCCCGGTGGCCGCCTGGGCAAGGCCGGACATGGTGCTCGCAGCACCAGCGGGGATCGGCCTCTTCACGCCCGCCGCATCGGTACTGAGCGCAGGCGCCAACGTCACCTGGAGCGCGGGGCAGGATCTGCATGTCGTCGCGCAGGGCAGTCATGCGACGGTGGCCAGGTCGGGGGTTGTCTTCTACACCTACGGCATGGCGAGCGCTGCGGCCAAGCCGAACACGGAGACCGGCATCGCGCTGCATGCCGCCAGCGGCAGCGTCGTCTCCTCGAGCAACTCGGGCGTCACACGGCTGACGGCCAGCGGGGCGATCGAGGTGACCAGCACCAAGGCCCACGTGCTCGTCGCCTCGCCGCAGCAGGTGCTGATGACGGCGGCAGGGGCGGCGCTTCAGATCGAGGCCAGCAGCATCACGGTCAGGGCGCCGGGGGCGGTGAGGTTCAAGGCGGGGATGAAGGTGTTGACCGACGGGCGTCATGCGTCGACACACTTCCAAAGTGTTCACGGCTCCAACCCGCGTCCAGTCGACTTCAACGATTTCTTTGTCATCACGAACGATGCCGGCGCCTCACTGGCAAACCGTCACTACGAAATCACCCGCGAAGACGGCGGCATCTTGAGAGGCACCACCGACAAACGCGGACGCATCGAGCAGCAGGTCAGCTTCAAAGGCGAACGCGTCAAAGTGAGCGTGAAGGGCAAGGCATGAGCGACACCGAACTCCCAATCTTCAAGCGCCGCGCCTTCACAAAAGACGACGGCCGCGGCAACAGCTGCGCTGAATGGACGTTGACACCAGCGAGCTTGACCGATCCGGTGCAGATCATTGCCGAGCCGATCGAGACGTTGCCGATCATCTTCGTTCCAGGGATCATGGGGTCGAACCTGAAGCCGACCGTCGACGTTGACGGAAAGAAGAAGAACAAGCCCGTTTGGCTGATGGACACCAAGGCGGGTGCTGCATGGGATTGGGCACTTACAGATCCTGCGTCTCGTCAAAAACGGCTGAACCCCGCCAACACTAAAGTCTTCAGCGACGGCGCAGTTCCCGCCGAAGTGCCGAGCATCGGCGACGCCGAGACGATTCGTAAAATGCGCTTTTGGGGCGAGGTCAGCGCCATGAGTTACGGGGATTTTCTTGTGTGGCTGCAGCGCGCCATGAACCACGCCGGAAGGGTCGACAAATGGCGTGTGGACACAGGTCACCCAAGCTTTGCCGCTCACATTGCCAAAGGCATGACCTTCACGTCAATGACAGAAACTGATGTATCGCATGCAGCCTATTTTCGTTTTCCGGTCTATGCATGCGGCTACAACTGGTTGCAGTCGAACATCGATGCTGCGGCAACCTTGGCGAAGCGGATCAAAGAAGTCATCGCAGCGAACAACTCCAAGAGCTATACCTGCGACAAGGTCATCCTGGTCACCCATTCGATGGGCGGTCTCGTGGCGCGCGCGTGCTCTGAACTCGCCGGCATGCGCGGAAGCATTGCCGGCATCGTCCACGGAGTCATGCCAGCGACCGGCGCGGCGGTTGCCTACAAACGCGTTCGGTCTGGAACAGAAGGGTCTGCGGGGCTGGTCATCGGCGACACCGCTGAAAAGGTAAGCGCAGTCTTCGCCAACTCTCCCGGCGCTTTGCAATTGCTGCCGACCAAAGAGTACGGCACCGGCTGGCTGAAGCTCGGCATGGCTTGGCACGGGAACTACAGGAACATTGTTGCACTGCCGAAAGCCGATCCCTACGAAGAGATTTACAAGCAGCGCGGGGCTTGGTGGGCGCTGATGCGAGAAGGGTTGACCAATCCTGCAAATCTAAAGTCTCACAAAGGCTGGAACGATTACATCAAGAATATTGACAAGGCGGCCAGCTTTCACACACTGCTTGCAGGCAAATATCACCCCAACACCTACAGCTTCCACGGTGACGGCAAAGACCTTGACAACGGCTTGACCTGGGGAACGGTCGGCTGGTTTGCGTCGATGGGCAACACCAGATTCGACCCCACTGCTGCCGAGCTGCTTGCACTACGGCCGATCGCAGATGACGGCGGGGGTCAAGTGTCTGCGACGGGCAATGAACTTCGCCACCAGTTCCACATGACGCCCAAAGATTCGGCGGGTGACGGCACGGTGCCCGTTCATTCGGGCAATGCGCCCGCCTCGGCGGGATCGCAGGCGACCTACCACATTGATCTATCAGGCGAAGGTCACGAGGGTGCCTACCGAGTCGGTATGGCTCAGCGAATCACCGTGCACGCCATCTTAAAAATTGCACAAACCGTGAGTGTTTTGACTTGAAGGTTTCACGACGCCAGTGGCTGCTGATCGCCGGTGGTGGCGCAACGGCCAGCGCATCATGGCTTTGGATGCGCGATG
>CAZZWY010000570.1:0-3002 GCA_964657785.1 uncultured Acetobacteraceae bacterium | reverse complement strand
AGTACCAGCCGTGAGCTCGCTGCCGCGCCGCACCGCGTCGACGCTCGCGGCCGATTCCGTAGACTCGGGCATCGCGGCCGAAACGGCCCGTCTGCTGTCCGCGGCACCTCCGCCGCGGGCGGGGGACGCGTTGGCACGGTCGAAGCTGCCTGCCGCACGGGCTGAATCCGCCCGGGTCGGCAGGCCGCCGTCCCGCCCCTCAGGAGCCCCTCCGATGCCCCCGAAACCGCGCACTCCGAAGCCCGTAGGCGGCGCCGATCCCGAGTCGCGCGGTGCCGAAGGGCCGGGTGCCAGCGCGCCGGCGGCGGGCGGCGCCCGGACGGCGATGCGCATCCTGAAGAAGTACCCGAACCGGCGCCTCTACGACACCCAACTCAGCAGCTACATCACGCTTGCCGACGTCAAGGCGATGGTGATGAAGGCCGATCGCTTCGAGGTCCGCGACGCGAAGACCGGCGAAGACCTGACGCGCAGCATCCTGCTGCAGATCATCCTCGAGGAAGAGACCGGGGGCATGCCGCTCTTCTCCGCCACCATGCTGTCCCAGCTCATCCGGTTCTACGGCCATGCGATGCAGGGCATGATGGGGTCCTACCTCGAAAAGAATCTTCAGACCTTCACCGACATCCAGTCGCGCCTGGCCGAGCAGTCGAAGGGGCTCTACGACCCGGCGGCGCAGAGCCCGGAGCTCTGGTCGCAGTTCCTCAACGGCCAGGCGCCGGTGGTGCAGGGGCTGATGGGCAACTATGTCGAGCAGTCGCGCCAGATGTTCGTGCAGATGCAGGAGCAGATGGCCAAACAGGCCGGCGCGCTCTTTCCCGGTCTGCCGGTGTTCGTGCCGCCGAAGCGCTGAGCAGCGTCGGGCGAAGGCCTCCCGGGCGCGGTCCCGCGATCACGCCGTTCTGTCCGCCCTTCAGCAAGGATCGGCGGTTCGGACGCTGGGTTGCGAAGCGCGGCAGACGATGCACTGCCTGATGGCCGCATTCGGCAGGTTGAGCCAGAACTTCGGCGAGTCGCCGTTGGAAGCAACGTTCGGCATCGCCCTGCATCGCCGGCGCGGCCCTTGGCGCAAGAGTTCCGCGCAGGCAGCGCCGTACAATGCGGGGCCCTTCGACAGCCGAGAAATCTTCCAAAAATAAAATGAAATCAGAGGCTTACGACGAAGTTTCGGCTGCCGGGAAGGAGAAGATTCCGACGGTCGCCTTCGCATCGCTCGGCTGCCCCAAGGCGCTGACCGACTCCGAGCTGATCCTGACCCAGCTGCGTGCGGAAGGCTACGAGACGTCCAGGACGTTCGCCGGCGCCGATCTCGTGATCGTCAACACCTGCGGCTTCATCGACGACGCCGTCAGGGAGAGCCTCGACACCATCGGCGAGGCGCTCGCCGCGAACGGCAAGGTGATCGTGACCGGCTGCCTCGGCGCCAAGGCGGGCGAGGGCGGTGCCGGCAACCTCGTGCGCGAAATGCACCCGAGCGTGCTCGCGGTCACCGGGCCGCACGCAACCCACGAGGTGATGGACGCGGTGCACCGGCACAGCCCGAAGCCGCACGACCCGTTCGTCGACCTCGTGCCGGCGCAAGGCGTCAAGCTCACGCCGCGCCACTACGCGTATCTGAAGATCAGCGAGGGCTGCAACCACCGCTGCACGTTCTGCATCATCCCGAGCATGCGCGGCGACCTGGTCTCGCGGCCGATCGGCGACGTCCTCGGCGAGGCGCAGCGCCTCTTCGATGCCGGCGTCCGGGAGCTCCTCGTCATCAGCCAGGACACGAGCGCTTACGGCGTCGACCTGAAGTTCCGCACCGGCTTCTGGGACGGCCGCCCGGTGCGCACCCACATGACCGACCTGTGCGAGCGCCTCGCGACGCTGGCCGCGCCGCACGGCGCCTGGGTGCGGCTGCACTACGTCTATCCCTATCCGCACGTCGACGCCCTCCTGCCGCTGATGGCCGCGGGCGGCATCCTGCCCTACCTCGATGTGCCGTTCCAGCATTCGCACCCGGACGTGTTGCGCCGCATGAAGCGCCCGGCCAGCGGCGAGAGGAACCTCGAGCGTCTGCAGCGCTGGCGCGCGGCCTGCCCCGAGCTCGTCGTGCGCAGCACCTTCATCGCCGGCTTTCCGGGCGAGACCGAGGCCGAGTTCGAGCACCTGCTCGACTTCGTGCGCGACGCGCAGATCGACCGCGCCGGCTGCTTCGCCTACTCACCGGTCGCCGGCGCCACCGCGAACGACTTGCCCGGCCTGCTGCCGCGGGAGGTGCGCGAAGCGCGCCGCGCCCGCTTCATGGCCGTCGCCGAAGAAGTGTCGGCCGCAAAGCTGCGCCAACGCGTCGGCGCGACGATGCAGGTGCTCGTCGACGCCGCCCCGGCGCTCGGCCGCCGCGGCGGGGTCGGCCGCAGCTATGCCGATGCGCCCGAGATCGACGGCAACGTGCGCCTGCTGCCGCCCGAGAAGGCGTCCAAGCAGCTGCGCGTCGGCGAATTCACCCGCGCCCGGATCGTCGCCACCGAAGGCCACGATCTGGTCGGCCTCCCCTTCTGACGACCTCATGACGCATCCGAGAATCCCGGGTCACCGCTTCCTGCATTCGCCCGGGCCGACCCGGGTGCCCGACGAGGTCGTCCATGCGATGGGACGCCAGCCGATGGACCTCGCCGACCCGCGCGTCGACCGGCTCATCGCGTCGGTGGAGGCCGGCTTGAAGCGCGTGCTGCAGACCGAGTCCGGCGACGTCTTCCTCTACGCCTCGAACGGCCATGGCGTCTGGGAGGCGACGATCGCCAACCTCGTCGCACCGGGGCAGGCGGTGCTCGTGGCGGGGACCGGGCATTTCTCCGAGTCGTGGGCGGTGCAGGTCGAGGCGCTCGGCGGCCGGGTGATCCGGACGCCGTGGATCGAAGGGCAGCCGATCGACCCGAAAGTCGTCGAGCAGGCGCTCCGGGACGACCGGCTCCGCGAGATCGTCGCCGTCTTCGTCGTCCACACCGACACCGCGAGCG
>CAZZWY010000569.1:0-3020 GCA_964657785.1 uncultured Acetobacteraceae bacterium | reverse complement strand
GTACCGGCACTACCAGTTCGACGAGGTGCGCACCGACGTCTTCAAAGCGCTGCCCGGCGTCGCGTTCGACTGCCCGGCGAACCAGCAGCTCATGTGGCTCTCCGACGTGCGCTACGAGAACGACGCGGCGCTCGCGGCCTTCGGCGATTCGCCCGACGCCGAGGTCAAGGGGCACCTGCTCGCCGACATCGACATCCTGGTCGACCAGAGCACGACCTACAAGGCGGTCGGCGACCGCGCCCTGACGCTTGTCGACTCCACCGGCACGCCGACGCCGCAGGGCCCGCCGGCGGCGCCGACCTTCGGCGTGTTCTTCCGCCAGCGCGGCGACGAAGCGGCCTTCCACGCCCACCTGCGCGCCGTGGCGGCGCGCTGGGCGGCCCAACCCGGCGTGCTGCGGGTCCGCCTGAGCCTCTTCGAAGCACCCGACATGGAGGCCGAGAAGAAGGCGGGCTACCCCATCAAGACGCATCCGAAGGAGCTCCAGTACCAGGCCTGGATCGACCTCGTCGTGACCGACGCGGCACGTGCCGCCGGGCTCTTCGAGCCGGGCGACGCCGACGTCATCGCCGCCGTGCACGCCTACCCGGTGGCGGCGCTCTACACCTCCGTGTACGGCGGCCGGTTGACGCTCGTCGGCCTGCGCGGCTATCCGGCCTACGAGGCGATCGAGCACTTCGACGCGGTGCGCCAGCGCGAACCGGCGCTGCTCGAATGGATGTACGGCCCGGTCGCAGGGGCGGGGGCGCCGCGATGAGCGCCGCAGCGACGCCGTCGGTCTCCGAGCGCCTGGTCGCGTTCGTCCGCGAGCAGCAGGCCCGGGGACTTCCCGAGGAGGTCCTGCACGAGGCCCAGCGGCTGGTGCTGAACCAGCTCAAGGCCTCGGTCGGCGCGACCGACCATGCGGCCGTGCGCATCCTCCACGACTGGGCGACGACCCGCGCCGAGACCGACCCGGCGGCGCACGTGCTCTGGCTCGGCACCGCGGCGACGCCGCCGAACGCCGCGGTCGTCAACGGCGCGCTCTTCGAGGTGCTCGACTTCCACGACACCTACATCCCGACCTTCATGCACGCCGTCTCGGGCGTGCTGCCGGCGGTGCTCGCGCTCGCCGAAGTGCGCGGCAGCAGCGGTCGCGACTTCCTGACCGCGCTCGCGCTCGGCCTCGAGGTCGAGCTCGCGGTCGCGACGATCCTCATGCCGACCGGCTACTACCGCGGCTTCGTGCCGGCCGGCCTCGTCGGCGGCGTCGGCGCGGCGGCGGCCTGCGCGGTGCTCGCGGGCCTCGACGACGAGCGCATGAGGAACGCCATCGGCCTGGCGATGTGCACCGCCTTCGGCACCTACGAATCGGTCGGCAGCATGGCGCTCTCCTACATCACCGGCGCGACGGCCAGGTCGGGCCTGACTGCCTTCGAGCTCGCCGAGCGCGGGCTCGACGCGCCGCGCACCGCGTTCGAGGGCGAGAAGGGCATGCTCGCCTCGTACTCGAACGAGGCGGCCGACAAGATCGAGCCGACGCTCGCCACGATGGCCGCGATGGGCGGGGAAGGCGCGGCGCCCGCGCCGTGGCGTCTCTTCGGCCAGACCTACAAGACCGTGCCGACCGAGACCATCACCCACGGCCCGATCGAATGCGTGCTCGCGCTGCGCCCCGCCGCACGCGGCCGCACGGTCGCGACGATGCGCTTCCACGTCGAGGCGATCGTCGTCAAGATCGTCAAGGAACGGATGGAACGCTTCGGCAACCCGAGCAGCGAGTTGACCGCCCGCTTCGACCTCTGCCACTGCGCCGCGGCGGCCTGGGAGCGCGGCCGCTTCACGCTCGACGAGATGCGCGAACACGTCTATGCCGACCCGGCCGTGCTGAGCCTGCGCTCGCGCATCGAGCTCGTCGCCGACCCGGCGAGGAAGACCTTCGAAGGCGCCGGCCTCGAGATCACCTACACCGATGGCTCGACCGACCGCTTCGACGTGCCGTACTTCCTCGGCACGCCGGCCCGGCCGATGTCGGACGCGCAGCTCTCGGCCGTCTTCCGGGCCTCGGCCGCGGGGCTGCTGCCCGCCGGCCGCGCCGACGAAATCCTCGACGCGGCGTGGGGCTTGAACGCCGCACCCGACGTCCGTTCGCTGGTGGCGCTCTGCCGCCTGTCCTGAGAACTGAGAACTTCACCGAAGCGAGATCCGATGCCCACCGTCACCCTCCCGAACGGCGCCAGCCTCTGGTACAAGAAGACCGGTGCTGGCGCGCCGCTGCTGCACATCCACGGCTCGGCCTTCGGCTACCGCAACTTCGAGAAGCTCACGCCGCACATGGCGCCGCACTTCGAGGTCATCGACTTCGACCTGCCCGGCTACGGCGAGAGCCGCGGCGGCCCGAAGATGAATTCGATGGCCGACATCGCCGACCAGGTCCACGCCTTCATCGTCGCGCTCGGCATCCCGAAGCTGCACCTGCACGGCACCTCGTTCGGCGCGATGATCGGCCTGACCCTCGCCGCCCGCCACCCCGAGGTGATCGACAAGCTGGTCTTCAGCTGCTTCCTGGCGCGCTACGACAACGCCGCCCGCATGATGCGCAGCACCTGGAAGCGCTGCGCGAAGGACAGCGGCATGGCGGCCGTGGCCGACATCACCTCGGTCGCCGGTTTCGCGCGCATCTTCTACGACACGCCCGGCGCGCAGGCGCAGCTCGAGTCGATGCGCGAGGCCTTCAGCCACACCACGCCCGAGGCCTTCATCGCCGGCACCGAGACGATCGAGAAGACCGACCTCAGCCCGCTGATGGCCCAGGTCGCGTCGCCGGTGCTGCTGCTCGCCGGCGAGGAAGACAACATGACGCCGTTCGACCCGGCCGACAGCGGCGTCGGCTTCGTCCACATCGAGAAGATGCTGAAGGACAGCCGCACCGTCGTGCTGCCCGACTGCGGCCACTACCTTGTGATCGAGCAACCCGCGCTCGCGGCCGAGCACATCGTCGGCTTCATCGGTGGCGCCTGACGATCCCTCCCGCCTCGGGG
>CAZZWY010000568.1:0-3027 GCA_964657785.1 uncultured Acetobacteraceae bacterium | reverse complement strand
CTCGCGACGGGCGCGATCAGTCGGCGTGCAAGCCTTCGTGGCGCGCCGCAGCGGCGAACAGATCGGCCGCGAAGCTCGGGTCCGTCTGTGCGTAGGACTGAGCCATCTCGCGCACTTCCTGCGCCTGCAGAGACGCTTCCTCGGCGGCGGTAGGGAAGCGGAAAGCGGGGGTCGAGCCGCCGACCAGCGACCGCAGGCCGCGGGGCAGATGGGAGACGAACGCCGAGACAGCGTGTTGGGCGAAGCGTCCGCGCTGGACTTTGAGGTGGAGCGATGCGGTGGTCATGATGAGGTTCCTTGTGAAGCGCGCCAGCAGCCTTGCTGGCCGGCTTGCCGGGGTTATCGGCCTGCCATGACCTCACATTAGGGTTAACCCGCGCATATCGCAAATTGATCTTCAGAATCTGCGTCATTCACAATGCGAATGTGACGACGCCGGCGCTGAACTTCCGCACCCTCGACCTCAACCTGTTGCGCGTCTTCGACGTCGTGATGGCCGAGCGCAACCTCACGCGGGCGGCGCTGCGCCTGTCGCTCACCCAGCCTGCGGTCAGCAACGCCCTGCGGCGCCTGCGCGGCGCGGTGGGGGACGAGCTCTTCACGCGGACCGCTTTCGGCGTCAAGCCCACCGCCCGCGCCGAGGCGCTCTGGCCGCAGATCCGGACCGCGCTCGGCACCCTGCGGGCAGCGCTCGCGCCGGAGGTCTTCGACCCCTTGAGCGACGCGACGAGTTTTCGCCTCGCGATGGCCGACGCCACCGCGGCGATGTTCATGCCCCGCCTCGTCGCCGAGATCGAGCGATCGGCGGCTTTGATCGACCTGAGGGTGCTGCCGCTCACGACGCGCGACCCGACCCGTCTCCTCGAACGCGGCGATGCCGACCTGGCCGTGGGCTACTTCCCCGAGATGGTCGCCGCCTTGCTGGGACAGGGGGAAGACGCCGCGCTCCGCCGCGAGCGCCTGCAGGAAAGCGAGTACGTCGTCGTGATGCGGCTCGGCCATCCGCTGGCGGACGCTCCGTTCACGCTCGACGCCTTCTGTGCCGCGCACCACCTGCTCGTCAACTTCGCCGGCCGCTCCCACGGTCTGACCGACCAGGCCCTCAGCCTGCTGAACCGCAAGCGCCGGGTCGTGCTGACGGTGAACCAGTACTTCACCGCCGGCCGGGTCGTCGCCAGCACCGACCTGATCACCGTGCTGCCCGCGTTCTTCATCGGTGCGACGGGCTTCCGCGAGAAAGTCGTGACGCGGGCCCTGCCGTTCCAGCTCGCCGGGCTCTACATCGAGATGGTCTGGCACCGGCGCCACGACCGGTCGCCGGGGCACGATTGGCTGCGTCGCGAACTGCGCCGCGCGGTGCAGTCGGAGACCCAGGCGCCCGCCGGCCTCGTCGGATGACCCGGCCGCACAACGCTGGGCCAGCCGCCGCAGCGGCTCAGCGCCCGGCGATCGAGCGGATGAACTCGATCGCCCGGCGCGCGATCAGGGCCTTGTCGTGATCGATCGTCGCGACGTGAAACGAGTCCTCGAGCCACAGCAGCTCGACACGTCGGGAGCCGAGGCCTGCGACGATGCGGGGCGCGTTCGACGGATCGACGACGTGATCGTCGCGCGACTGCAGCACGAGCGTGGGACAGGTGATGCGCGGCAGCAGGTCGTGCGTCACCGCGACCAGTGCATAGAGCTGGCGCACTGCCGGCACCGGCACCTCGCGGTAGGCGAGCTCGGTCACGGCCGGGTCCTTCACGTCCGAGCCGATGCCCGGCACCGTCGGCGGCATCGAGCGGTCGAAGGCGAGCCCGGCCAGGTCGGCCTTGCCGAGCTGAACCACCGCATTGATCGGGATCGCGCCGCGCAGCACGTCCGCGTGCTTGGCGGCGGTGTAGAGCGTCAGGGTGCCGCCCATCGACAACCCGACCATGAAGACCTGCGTGCAGGTGCGGCGCAGTTCGGCGAGGGCCTCGTCGACCGAGTCGATCCAGTCCTTCGCGGTCGTCTCGGCCATCGCCTGCGGCGACATGCCGTGGCCGGCGAGGCGGGGGCCGATCACGGTGTAGCCGGCGCGATGGAGCTCCTCGCCGAGGTAGCGCATGCTCTGGGTCGTGCCGGTGAAGCCGTGGCAGACCAGCACGCCGATGTCGTTTCCCTCGAGGAAGAAGGGTTCGGCGCCGGGCAGGATGTCGTGGGGAGTCATGACAAGGGTCGTTTCTGAAAAGGGACGGCGCGTGAGGGTCGGCGCCTGCCTCGACTGTAGTCGGCGGCAGCAGACGACAATCGCCGGCTTTCGCCCCGAGCGACTTCGCGTCGAACCCCATGTCCCTGCCCACCCGCCCGATGACCCCCGCGCCGGCCCACGATCTGACCGACGCCGAATTCGCCGAGCTCGACGACCTGCTGGTGCAGACGCCCGAGCCGCTCGAACCGCTCGATGCCGTGATGCTCGACGGTTATCTCTGCGGTGTCATCGTGCAGCCGGTGCTGCTCGAACCGGCGAGCTGGCTCCCGCACGTGTTCGATTTCGACGCCACCCCGCTGCCCGACGACGTCGACGCGACCTGGCTGCAGCGAACCACCGCGCTCATCCTGCGGCGCCATGCCGCGCTCAACCGGGCGATCGTCGAAGACGGCTGGTTCGATCCCCTGGTGCTCGAGTTCGACGACGAGCACCCGCGCGAGCCGGTGCCCGAAGGCGAGGTCGATCCGCTCGAGGGCCTGAGCCCGGTCTCGCAGGCCCTCATGCCGTGGGTCGCGGGCTTCCAGCATGCCGCCCTCACGTTTCCCGACCTCTCCGAGATGCCCGACGACGCCGTGATGGCCGCGCTCGCACGGCTCTACCGCCATTTGCCCGCCGAGACCGACGAGGAGCGGGAGGTGGTCGCGACCCTCGACCGCGAACACCCGGTGCCGACCCTCGACGCCGCGATGGAAGACCTCGTCGTCGCGATCGCCGACCTGCAGGACCTGACCGCCGACCTGCGCTACAAGGTCGAGACGGTCCGCCGCGACGCGCCGAAGGTCGGCCGCAAC
>CAZZWY010000567.1:0-3036 GCA_964657785.1 uncultured Acetobacteraceae bacterium | reverse complement strand
CCGGCCACGACATGTCGTCGATGCAAAAGCCCGACGACATGTCCTCGATGAAAGGCATGTCGATGAATGAGCACGACATGAAAAGCGCCCTGGGGCCCTATTCGATGACCCGGGAGGGGTCGGGCACGTCCTGGCAACCCGATGCGACGCCCATGATGGGCCAGCACCTGATGGAAGGCGACTGGTCGCTCATGGCGCACGGCTTCGTCAACGCCATCTACGACCGGCAGACCGGCCCGCGCGGCGACAGCAAGGCCTTCACGCAGAGCATGTTCATGCTGATGGGCAACCGGCCAGTGGGCCCGGGCACGCTCGGCCTGCGGGCGATGGTGTCGCTCGATCCCACGCAGGGCAAGCGCGGCTATCCGCTCCTTTTCGAAACCGGTGAGACGGCCGACGGCAAGACGCCTCTGGTCGATCGGCAGCATCCGCACGACCTGTTCATGGAGCTGTCGACCTCTTACAGCGTGAAGCTCGGGCAGGACGGCGCCGCCTTCGCCTACTTCGGCCTGCCCGGCGAGCCGGCGCTCGGCCCGACCGCGTTCATGCACCGCTTCTCGGGCATGCGCATCCCCGAGGCGCCGTTGACCCACCACTGGCTCGACTCGACGCACATCACCTTCGGCGTCGCCACGGTCGGTGCGAGCAAGGGTCCGCTTCAGCTCGAGGCGTCCTGGTTCAACGGCCGCGAGCCCGATCAGTACCGCTGGAACATCGAAACCCGCGGTTTCGACTCCTGGTCGACGCGACTCTCCTACAACCCGCTGCCGGAGCTCTCGATGCAGGTCAGCTACGGCGATCTGAAGAGCCCGGAGGCGCTCGAGCCCGACGTCCGCGTCAAGCGGTCGACGGCATCGATCGCCTATCACCTCAAGAACGGCGGCGACCACTGGGCGACGACGCTGGCCTACGGCCGCAACAGGAAGTCCGGCCCCGGTGTGAACGTCTCCCAGCCGGGCTGGCTGCTCGAGTCGACCTACACCCTGGCCGACACCCACACCTTTTTCGCGCGCGGTGAGCAGGTCGACAACAGCGAGCTGATTCCTGAGGGCCAGCCACTCCACGGCCAGGAATTCCGGGTTCGCAAGCTCTCGGTGGGCTACATCTACGACTTCGTCAAGACCGGCCCGGTCAAGTGGGGCATCGGCGGCCTGGTCGGCTTCCTGGATGCGCCCTCGCAGCTCGTCCCGACCTACGGCAACAGCCCGAGGTCGGTCATGGTGTTCCTGCAAGGGCGGCTCTGACGGAAGCACGCCGATCGTTCCGCAGCCGCGCCTGCGGACAGCGCTTCGGTCCGAGTCGATCTGACGGGGTCTGGCTTCTATCGGCGTGCGATCAGTTCAGCCGCGAGTCGTGGTTCAAGCACCCGCCGCACCTGCCCGTCACGCCGCCGACCTCGCGGCGCTTGCCTCGGACAGCCGAGCGGTGATTCGATAGTCGATTCGTACCGTCTTGCCTTCGCGCAGGTCCAGACCCGCCGATGCGACAGCGGATGCGTGTCCGGTGCCTGCGCGACACGCGTCAGATCGAAGCAGGCGTTGCAGGGCTCGATGCCCAGCGTCCGATTTCGTCTGTTCCATGGCTCATGAGCGCGGCCGCATTGGCTGATCCACAGCAAGACGTCGGGCAGATGCTCACGGTTCCAGTCGAGCAGAACATTGATCCCTGATGCGTAGCGCAGCAGGAATGGCGATCGACAGTCCTGCAGCGGCGCCCGCATTCCGCGAACCGAACGCACCGTCAGGTGACCATGCTCCCCGTCGAGCGCCCCGAATACCTCGTCATCGTGCGTCAGGACGGACCGGGCACCCCTTCGCTCCAGTTGAAAGCGATCGTGGCCCGAGATTGGGTCGTCCTGATCAGGCGCGCATTTGGCTCGTCGGTACCGGCCACCCATGCGATGGCCGCTTCGCGACTGCGCCCGAACTGCTGATGCCGCTGCACGAGGCGATCGCTGCGCAGGCTGTCGTCGACTTCGATGTACCAGACTTCGTCGAGAAGACGCGCCACCTTGGACCAGGGCCCCTCGTCGAGCAGCAGGTAGTTGCCTTCGGCGATGATCAGTTGCGTGCTCGGAAAAACCGGGATCGCCCCTGCAACGGGCTCCTCGATTTCACGACGGAACTCGGGGGCGTAAACGATCTCCGCGTCGTCCTGCGCGCGCAAGCGCTTCAGCAGGCTCGCATAGCCGGCGCTGTCGAACGTGTCGGGCGCGCCTTTGCGACCGGCCCTGCCGAGCCGCTGCAATTCGACATTCGCCAGGTGGTAGCCGTCCATCGGCACCACTTGCGACCGCGATGCAAAGGCGTCCCGCAACGCGGCGGCCAATGTCGACTTGCCGGAGCCGGGTGGCCCGACCAGACCCAGCAATTTTCGCTTCCCGTCGGACAGCAGGTCTTCGACCCTCTTCAGGTACGGGGAAGGGATGGCTGGGGCCACGGGGCTATCGGCAGACATTGTCTCGTTCCCGGCTGCGCGTCAACGATGCCTGCGCGCCATTGCGGCGGCCTGGATTCCGTTGGCCATGAACTCGCGAGCATGTACCGCGAGGTCCATGCCGTCGTCCCACAGGTTGCGCCAGATGGCCAGCGCATTCGACAACTCCTCGTTCACGACCGTCGACGAGAAGCTCTCGAAGGTGACGACACCCTGGTAGTCGATCATCGCCAGCGCATGGAAGAATTGCGCGAAGTCGATCGTTCCCGAGCCCAGATAGCCGCGGTTGCTTTCGCCGATGTGAACATAACCGAGGCGCTTGCCACAGGCCAGCACCGGCTGCATGAAGTCCGCCTCCTCGATGTTCATGTGGTAGGTGTCGAGATGCACGACCACGTTGGGCGCGTTCACGCGATCGAGCGTCTCGAGCGCCTGCAACGCGGTGTTGATCTGGTTGGTCTCGTAGCGGTTGACGACTTCCAGACCGAGCGTCACACCCTTCTTCAGCGCGAAATCGGCCATGCGCTTGAGTGCGTCGGTGGCGTTGCTGCGGCCCTTGGCACTCAGCGGACCCGGGTACTTGGCCATGGCGCCGTAGAG
>CAZZWY010000566.1:0-3049 GCA_964657785.1 uncultured Acetobacteraceae bacterium | reverse complement strand
GGGGATCACCGAGATGCCGCCGTTCTCCGCGAAGCTGCTGCGCGCGGTGCAGGTCTTCGGCTTTCACCTCGCAACCGTCGACCTGCGGCAGAGCTCGGACAAGCACGAGGCCGTCGTCGCCGAACTGCTGCAGAAGGCGAAGATCGAGGCCGACTACAGCGCGCTGCCCGAGGCGGCGCGCCGCGAACTCCTGCTGCGCCAGCTGAATGACGCCCGGCCGCTGAAGGTGCGCGCGGCGAGCTACAGCGAGCACACCGCCTCCGAACTCGCGATCTTCGAAGCCGCGGTGCAGATGCTCGCGCGCTACGGGCGCGAGGCGCTGCGCCACTACATCATCTCGCACACCGAGGACGTGAGCGACCTGCTCGAGGTGATGCTGCTGCTGAAGGAGGTCGGGCTCCTGCGCGGCACGCTCGACGACGGCGCCGTCACCGACCTGATCGTCTCGCCGCTCTTCGAGACCATCGGCGACCTGCGCAACGCCGCGGTCATCATGCGCGAGTTCTACGCCCTGCCGGGCATCCCCGAGATGATGAAGGCCAGCGGTGCCGAACAGGACATCATGCTCGGCTACAGCGACAGCAACAAGGACGGCGGCAGCTTCACGAGCAGCTGGGAGCTCTACCGCGCCGAGATCGACCTCGTCCAGCTCTTCGGCGAACTCCGGCGCGACCACGGCATCGTGCTGCGCCTCTTCCACGGCCGCGGCGGCACCGTCGGCCGGGGCGGCGGACCGAGCTACCAGGCGATCCTCGCGCAGCCGCCCGGCACGGTGAACGGCCAGATCCGGCTGACCGAGCAAGGCGAGGTGATCGCGTCGAAATACGCGCACCCGGAGATCGGCCGCCGCAACCTCGAGACGCTCGTCGCGGCGACGCTCGAAGCGACGCTGCTCGGCGCCGGCAAGGGCGCGCCCAAGGGAGCGCCGGCGAGCTTCCTCGAAGCCGCCGCGGCGATCAGCGAGGCGAGCTTCAAGGCCTACCGCAAGCTCGTCTACGAGACCCCCGGCTTCACCGAGTATTTCTTTGCCGCAACACCGATCCGCGAGATCGCCGAACTCAACATCGGCTCGCGCCCGGCCTCGCGCAAGGCGACCCGGGCGATCGAGGATCTGCGGGCGATCCCCTGGTCGTTCAGCTGGGGCCAGTGCCGCGTCGCCCTGCCCGGGTGGGCCGGCTTCGGCAGCGCGATCGAGAGCTACCTCGGCGCCGACGAGGCGCAGCGAGCCGCGCGGCTGGCGCTGCTGCAGCGGATGCACCGGCAGTGGCCGTTCTTCCGCACGCTGCTCTCGAACCTCGACATGGTGATCGCCAAGAGCGATCTGGCGATCGCCTCGCGCTATGTCGAACTCGTCGAGGACAAGAAGCTGGGCCGCCGGATCTTCGGCCTGATCGAGGCCGAATGGCGGCGCACCAACGACGCGCTGGCGCAGATCACCGGCGAGGCGAGCCGGCTCGCGTCCAACCCGTCGCTGGCGCGGTCGATCGAACACCGCTTCCCCTACCTCGACCCGCTCAACCACCTGCAGGTCGAATTGATGCGGCGCTATCGCAAGAGGAAAGACGGCGACCCGGAAAACGCGCGGGTGCAGACGGGCATCCACATCTCGATCAACGGGATCGCCGCGGGGCTGCGCAACACCGGCTGACGGCGATGGAACAGAAAGGGGCCAGGTGCCGGACGCTTCGTTGCAATAGTTTGCCGCAGGTTTCCCCGTACACCGGAGGCGTCAGCGATAGTCCTCTTCCCGCTGATGCCGTACACCGAGGACCAAAACGAAATCCGACCGGATGTCGTACCGAGCGACGTAGCCTGTCGCCCCGTGCGGGATGATGAGCTCACGAATCGTGAGCGAACTCCTGCCCGCCCGGCGGAAGATAAAGGGCGTTCGACCCAACTGATGGAAAACCGCGTGCTCGATGGCCGCGATGGCCAGTTCGGCGGCATCCAGGTCCTCCACCGACGCCGCGCGCTCAAGCGAAAAGTCGTGAAGCCGGTGCAGGTCGGCGCCGGCCGCACCGGTCCATCGGACCTCGAAACTCACCTGCCGGCTGCAGTCCGGGCCAGGAGTGCGTTGCGTCGTGCCTCGGTACGCTGACGCAGTTCAGCCAGCACCTCGGCACTGCTGTAGCTCTCGCCGGTGGCAAGGAAGTGCTTCATCGAGGCATCGCAGTGGGCGTCGAAGTCGCGCAGGACTCGACGGTACTCCACCGCTTGGCGCACCGACGACTCGACGAATGCGGAAAGGGTCTCGCCTTCGCCCAGGACGGACTCGAGGTCGGCGCGCAGCGTCGGCTCGATACGGACTTGTGGGATGACGGCTGATTTCATCCACGCAGTGTAGTGCTTTTGCGTTGCGTCGCCGCCGCCGCCGATCCCGGGGGAGATTGAGGGGCGTTTCGCATTTCAGCGAACGTGAACACCCATTTCAGTCTGATCGTGCACGGGCAAATGGCATCGTCACGGCGGCGCCGACGCGACCCGCGCGCGGCGGTTCGCCGCCTCCGCCCTGTTCGGCGCCGGCTCGACTTCCACGTGCACGCAGTTGCGGCCTTCGGACTTGCCGCGGTAGAGCGCGGCGTCGGCCCGGGCAATGGCGCCATCGATGGTTTCGCCCTGCCGCAACATCGCGACGCCGACGGTGATCGTGATCGCGAGTGGCGTGTCGTCGGGAAGCGGAAACGGCGTCGTCTCGACCGCCTGGCGCAGGCGTTCGGCGGCGCGCGTCGCCGTGGCGAGGTCGACGTCGCACATCAGCATCAGGAATTCCTCGCCGCCCCATCGCGCGACCGAATCGCCGGACCGAACCAGCGCCTCCATCAGCTCGGCGACAAACTGAAGCGCCCGGTCGCCGCAGTCGTGGCCATGCTCGTCGTTGACCCCCTTGAAGTGATCGATGTCGCACAGCAGGATGCACAGCGATCCGGGCCCTTCGGCCGGCCGGTGCCGTTCGGCCGAGGCGATGTCGATCAGGCGCCGACGGTTGTTGAGGCCGGTGAGGGGATCGGTCGTGGCGAGCACCCGCAGCGCGGCTTCGCTCTTGCGGATC
>CAZZWY010000565.1:0-3064 GCA_964657785.1 uncultured Acetobacteraceae bacterium | reverse complement strand
CCCCCGCCTGCTCGGCACGCTGGTGCAGCGCCGGCTCGACACCGTGCTCGGCGAGCAGCGATTCGACATCGCGTTCGCAGACAACGGCAGCCTGCTGAACAGTGCGTCGGTGCGGCGCCTGCGCCGATCCTGCGGCAGGGTCGTCAATTTCAACCACGACGACCCGTTCGGGCATCGCGACCGAACGCGCTTCTCGGCGTACCGGGAGGCCGTCCCGGCCTATGACCTGGTGGTCGTCGTCCGGCCGACCAACGTCGAAGAAGCCGTGAGGTCGGGCGCGCGCAAGGTGCTGCTGCATCCGATGGTGTCCGACGAAGTCGCCCATGCGCCCAGGACGCTCACGCCGTCGATCCACGCGGCGTGGGCGTCGGAGGTCGCCTTCATCGGCTCCTGGATGCCGGAGCGTGGGCCCTTCCTGCTCGATCTCGTCACGCGAGGGGTGCCGCTGTCGATCTTCGGCCCGGGCTGGCAAAAGGCGCCGGAGTGGCACCCTCTGCAGCCGTTTCACCGGGCCGAATACCTCGATGGCGACGCGTATGCGTACGCGGTGCAGTGCGCGAAGATTTCCCTCGGCATGCTGTCGAAGGGCAACCGCGATCTCCACACCACGCGTTCGATGGAGATTCCGGCGCTCGGCGGATTGCTCTGCGCCGAGCGCACCTCGGAGCACATCGCGTTCTATCGCGAAGGCGAAGAGGCCGTGTTCTGGGCCGACAGCGCCGAATGCGCCGACGCATGCCGTTCGCTCCTCGGCGACGAGCCGCGACGCGGTCGCATTGCCGCCAGCGGCCGGGTCCGCAGCCTCCGCAACGGCTACACCAGCGAGAATCTCATTCGTCGAACGCTCGACGCCTTGCCCTGACGCCGTGACGGTAGACGTCGGGAGATGCGCCGATTCACCCGGCGCCCTAGGCGGAAAGCTTGTAGAGTAAGTTGCGCGAGGATGTAACTCGTGCAGGCGACCGATGGCCGGCCGTGTCCGGCGCGATCCACCTCCGCCACCCCGTGCATCGCATCCTCCACGACCGCCCGAGATTCCACCGTTGCCGACCCCGACCGATCCGCGAGCCGCTCGATCCCACAACCCTGCGCAAGCCGATGCGCAGTGAGCCGCATGCTGGCCACTGGCGGCTGACCGGCTGCGACGAATGCGGCGCCCTGCAGGCTGCGCCGGCGCTGCCCGGCGGCGCCGTCCTGACCTGCGCGGTGTGCGAGTCGACGCTCGAGCGATCCCATGGCCGCAGCCTCGCCGCGGCGCTCGCCTTCGCGGTCGCGGGCCTGCTGCTTCTGATCGCGGCCAATCTCGAGCCGTTCCTCGGCACCTCGATCTTCGGCGTCGCACGGCAGAGCTGGATGATCTCGAGCGCGTCGGCGATGCTCTCGAACGGCCTTCCGGAGCTGGCGATCGCGATCGGGCTCTTCAGCGTCGCGCTGCCGCTGGTGCACCTCGGGCTGCTGACGGCCGTGCTCGGCACGCTGCAGACGCGCCGGCGGCCGCATTGGCTCGGGCCCGCGTTCCGGCTGGCCAATGCGCTGCAGACCTGGGCCATGCTCGACGTGTTCCTGCTGGGTTGCGTGGTTGCAGTGGCACGCCTTCGCACCGAGCTGACGGTTGTCCTGGACCTGGGAGCCTACTGCTTCCTGGGCGCGGCGATCCTCTCGCTGCTGGTGCGTGCGACGCTCGACACCGACGCCGCCTGGCGCGCCATCGCCGCGGACGCCGCGGATCGATCCGAAGTCGGCACCGCACCGTCGCTCTGCTGCAATGTCTGCAAGCTGGTGGTGCCTGCCGACCGCGAGGCCACGCCGTGCCCGCGCTGCCGCGCCACCCTGCACCGGCGCAAGCCCGGCGCGATGCGCAGGACGGTCGCCCTGACGTTCGCGGCAGCGGTGCTCTACCTGCCCGCGAACCTCTATCCGATGGCGACCCTGCCGATCGGCTTCACGCCGACGACCTACACGGTGATTGAAGGCGTGCTCGATCTGATCGATGCCCGCCTCTATGGCCTCGGCCTGCTCGTGCTGGTCGCGAGTTTCGCGATCCCGCTCGGAAAACTCCTCGGTCTGGCCTGGTGCGTGCTGTCGGTGTTGCAGCGTTCGGATCGACGGTTGCGCGCCAAGACGCGCGTCTTTCGCATGATCGAGGAGATCGGCCGCTGGTCGATGGTCGACCCGTTCGTCATTGCCTGCTTCGTGCCGATCACGAATTTCAATGCCCTGATCTACGGCCGCGCCGGCCCGGCGGCGCCGGCTTTCGCCGCGGTCGTCGTCCTGACCACTCTGGCGGCGCACAGCTTCGATCCGAGGCTGATGTGGGACGCCGCCCAACCTCGAAAGCCCTCATGAGCGATCAAGAGCCCGTCGCGGCCGAGCCTCCCTTGCCGCCACCGACCGCCCAGGTGCATCGCACCCGCTGGGTCGGCCTGGTCTGGGCGATTCCCCTCGCGGCGCTCATCATCGTCGGCTTTCTCGGCATCCGCGCGCTGTCGAACCGCGGCATCGACGTCGTCGTCACCTTCGACTCCGGTGCCGGCGCCAAGATCGGCGACACCAAGGTGATCTATCAAGGCGTCGAAGCCGGAAGCGTCACGAAGATCGAGATCAACGAAGACGGCCGCCGCGTCGACATGACCTTGCGGCTCGATCCGAGGTCCAAGCCGGCGCTCACCACGACGGCGAAGTTCTGGCTGATCGGTGCGTCGCCGACGCTCAACGACCTCGCGTCGGTCAAGGCCGCCGTCGCCGGCGTCACCATCGGCGTGTCGCCCGGCCGGGGCGGCACCCCGACCCGGCACTTCGATGGCCTGGGC
Source organism: uncultured Acetobacteraceae bacterium (assembly GCA_964657785.1). Classification (GTDB taxonomy): domain Bacteria; phylum Pseudomonadota; class Gammaproteobacteria; order Burkholderiales; family Burkholderiaceae_C; genus LMDS01. The sequence goes on along the minus strand of CAZZWY010000565.1, from coordinate 254 downwards.
GAGCCGCCGATCATCATGCCCGATACCCCGGGGCGTTCCTTCGTGTTGACCAGCGACGTGCTCGGGACCGCGCGGGTGGGATCGTCGCTCTACTTTCATGGACAGGAAATCGGCAAGATCACCGCGACACGGTTCGAGGCGCCGAGCGCGTTCTCGCTCGACATCTTCATCTTTGGGCCCTACGACCACCTGATCCAGCGCGACTCGCTCTTCTGGGTGGCGAGCCCGGTGCGCGTGTCCTTGAGCGACACCGG
>CAZZWY010000564.1:0-3065 GCA_964657785.1 uncultured Acetobacteraceae bacterium | reverse complement strand
GGGCCGCCGGCGGCATGCCATCCGATCTCGAATCCCTCGCCACGCCGTAGCGCCGAATCCTCTCCCGGAGTTCCCATGTCCATCCACGTCGCACTGAACCACGTCACTCACTACCAGTACGACCGACCGATCCACCTCGGCCCGCAGATCGTGCGGCTGCGTCCCGCGCCGCATTCGCGCACCCGCATCCTGAGCTATTCGATGCGCGTCGAGCCGGCGACCCACTTCATCAACTGGCAGCAAGACCCGCAGTCCAACTACCTGGCGCGCCTCGTCTTCCCGGACAAGACCACCTCGTTCCGGATCGAGATCGATCTGGTCGCCGAGATGTCGGTGCTGAACCCGTTCGACTTCTTCCTCGAGCCTTCCGCCGAACACTTCCCGTTCCAGTACGAGCCGGAACTGCGGACCGAGCTCGCGCCCTACCTTCTGAAGTCGCCCGAACTCGTCGACGCACCGGCGTTCCAGGCCTATGTCGCCGCGGTGCCGCGCGACAAGACGCCGACCAACGACTTCCTGGTCTCGGTCAACCAGAAGCTGCAACGCGACATCGCCTATCTGGTCCGCATGGAGCCGGGCGTGCAGACGCCGGAGGAAACGCTCGTCAAGGCGAGCGGCTCGTGCCGCGACACCGGCTGGCTGCTGGTGCAGGTGCTGCGCCACCTCGGGCTCGCCGCCCGCTTCGTCTCCGGCTACCTGATCCAGCTGAAGAGCGACGTCAAATCGCTCGACGGCCCGAGCGGCACCGAGATCGACTTCACCGACCTCCACGCCTGGTGCGAGGTGTTCCTGCCCGGCGCCGGCTGGATCGGCCTGGACCCGACCTCGGGCCTCCTCGCCGGCGAAGGCCACATCCCGCTCGCGTGTTCGCCCGAACCATCGTCGGCGGCGCCGGTCAGCGGCGAGATCGACGAGTGCGAGACGACCTTCGAGCACTCGATGTCGGTCACCCGCGTCTGGGAAGCGCCTCGCGTCACCTTGCCCTACACCGAGGTGCAGTGGGCGGCGATCGACCGGCTCGGGCATCTGGTCGACGAGGACCTGCGCAAGAACGACGTGCGGCTCACGCAGGGCGGCGAGCCGACCTTCGTCTCGGTCGACGACCGCGAAGGCGCGGAGTGGAACACCGAGGCGATGGGGCCCACCAAGCGCCTCCTGAGCGCGGATTTGATGGAGAAGCTCCGGGCCCGCTACGGCGAGGGCGGGCTGCTGCACTACGGCCAGGGCAAGTGGTATCCCGGCGAGCAGCTGCCCCGGTGGTCCCTCAATCTCTTCTGGCGCAAGGACAAGGAACCCGTCTGGACCCACCCCGAGCTGTTCGCCGACGAGCACGCGGACTATGGCGTGACCGAAGTCCACGCCCACCGCTTCCTCGCCGGTGTGGCGAAGCACCTCGGGCTCGACCCGAAGTTCGTGTTCCCCGCGTACGAGGACACCTGGTACTACCTGTGGCGCGAGCGCAAGCTGCCGACCAACGTCGACCCGTTCGACGCCCGCCTCGCCGACCCGCTCGAGCGCGACCGCATCCGCAAGGTCTTCACGCAGGGCCTCGACAAGATCGTCGGCCACGTCTTTCCCGTCGCCCGCGAGCCCTCGGGCAAGCGCTGGCGCACCGGCCCCTGGTTCCTGCGCGCGGAACGCTGCTACCTGATTCCTGGCGACTCGGCACTCGGCTACCGGCTGCCGCTCGACTCGCAGCCGTGGTCCAAGGAGACCGACCTGCCGTGGGTCTATCCGCCGGACCAGACCCAGTCGTTCGCGCCGCTGCCGCCCTATCAGCGCCTGCGCTTCGCCGAGCCGGGAATGACGGCCGTCGCGGGCCCCGGCAGCGCGGGGGGCGTCTACGGCAGCGTGCAATCGCCGGCCGGCGCCGGCGGGCCCGGCTTCGGCGAGCGCTCGCGTGCCGCGCAGAACGGCGACCGGTGGTCACCGGGCGGCGCCGGCGTCGACAGCGCGTCGCTCCGCGCGCCGGGCCGCTTCGAGTCGGCCTCGGCCGTCACCCGCACCGCCATGAGCGCCGAACCGCGCAACGGGCGCCTCTATGTCTTCATGCCGCCCGCGACCAGCCTCGAGGACTATCTCGAGCTGGTGGGCGCGGTCGAGGCGACGGCGCTCGAAATGAAGCTGCCGGTGATCATGGAGGGCTACGAGCCGCCGAAGGATCCGCGGCTGGCGCTGCTGCGCGTCACCCCCGACCCGGGCGTGATCGAGGTCAACATCCATCCGGCGCACAGCTGGGGCGAACTCGTCGAGCAGGCGACGCATCTCTACCGCTCCGCCCACGAAACCCGCCTCTCGACCGAGAAGTTCATGGTCGACGGCCGCCACACCGGCACCGGCGGTGGCAACCACTTCGTGCTCGGCGGCGCGACCGTCGCGGATTCGCCGTTCCTGCGGCGGCCGGACCTGCTGACGAGCATGGTCGCGTACTGGCACAACCACCCGGCGCTGAGCTATCTCTTCTCCGGCCTCTTCGTCGGGCCGACCAGCCAGGCGCCGCGCGTCGACGAAGCGCGCAACGACTCCGTCTACGAGATCGAGATCGCGTTCGCGGAATTGAAGCGCGTCACCGCGGAAGGCGGCCCGGTCGCGCCCTGGCTCGTCGACCGGCTGCTCCGCAACCTGCTGATCGACGTCACCGGCAACACCCACCGTGCCGAGTTCTGCATCGACAAGATGTACTCGCCCGACGGCCCGACCGGGCGGCTCGGACTGCTCGAGATGCGCGCCTTCGAGATGCCGCCGCACGAGCGCATGAGCCTGACGCAGCAGTTGTTGATGCGGGCGCTCGTCTCGCGCTTCTGGAAGAACCCGTACCGGCCCGAGCGGCTCAAGCGCTGGGGGACCGAACTGCACGACCGCTTCATGCTGCCGCATTTCATCTGGCAGGACCTGTCCGATGTCTGCGAGGAATTGGCCGCGGCCGGCTACCCGGTGCAACTCGACTGGTTCGCCCCGCACCTCAATTTCCGGTTTCCGCGGCTGGGCGACTTCGCGACCATGGGCGTCGAGGTCGAGTTGCGTCTCGCGCTCGAGCCCTGGCATGTGATGGGCGAGGAGGGCGG
>CAZZWY010000563.1:0-3084 GCA_964657785.1 uncultured Acetobacteraceae bacterium | reverse complement strand
CGTAGAGCCCGGCGCTTGCGTCGCCAGCCTCCGCGCCCCGCGCAACGGCCTGGACCGCGCCGACCAGGTCGACGCCGATCGCTGCGATGTCGGCCGCAGACAGCACCCGCGGCGCCGACACCCGCTCGAGCGCGGCGAGCAACTCGGCGCGCGAAATCTCGAGCTCGGCGACCGATGCCGCGCTCACTCCGTCGAAACGCGCGGTGTAGTCGAGCACCGCCGCGTCGCCCCGCGCCTGCACGTCGGCAAGGATGTCGGTGACGCGCGCTTCGATCGCCTGGTCGGTCGCCTCCGACCAGTGGAGCACGCGCTCGAACTCGGCTTCGAAGCCCGGCGAGCACGTGTCGAGGCGGCGAATCGCGACGGTCACGTCCTTGCCTCCGCCGCCGTCTCGAACGCGTCGATGATGGCGCGGATCGGCGCGCGCTTGAGCTTCAATGCGGCCTGGTTGACGATCAGGCGCGACGAGATCTTCATGATTTCCTCCACCTCGACGAGCTGATTGGCGCGCAGCGTGCTGCCGGTTGAGACCAGGTCGACGATCGCCTCGGCGAGGCCGGTGAGCGGTGCGAGCTCCATCGACCCGTAGAGCTTGATCAGGTCGACGTGCACGCCCTTGTTGGCGAAGTGATCGCGGGCGGTTCGGGTGTACTTGGTCGCGACCCGGATCCGCGAACCCTGGGTGACGGCGGCGCGATAGTCGAAATCGGCGCGCACCGCCACGCTCATCCTGCAGCGCGCGATCTTCAAGTCGAGCGGCTGGTAGAGGCCGGCGCCGCCGTGCTCGAGCAAGGTGTCCTTGCCGACGACCCCCATGTCGGCGCCGCCGTGCTGCACGTAGGTCGGCACATCCGAGGCGCGAACCAGCACCAGCCGGACCTCGGCGCGGCGGGTCGGGATGATGAGCTTGCGGCTCTGCTCGGGATCCTCCGCAGCCTCGATGCCGGCCGCGGCCAGGAGGGGCACGATCTCGTCGAAGATGCGGCCCTTGGGCAGGGCGAACGTGATCACTTGACGCGCTCGATGTCCGCACCGATGCCGCGCAGCTTGGCTTCCATCTGCGCATAGCCGCGGTCGAGGTGATAGACGCGGTCGACGACCGTGGTGCCGTCGGCGACGAGCCCGGCGATCACGAGACCGGCCGAGGCGCGCAGATCGGTCGCCATCACCGCCGCGCCGGAGAGCCGTTCGACGCCGTGCACGACCGCGGTGTGGCCGTCGACCTCGATCCGCGCGCCGAGCCGCGCGAGTTCGTCGACGTGCATGAAGCGGTTCTCGAAGATCGTCTCGGTGACGACCGCGGTGCCGTCGGCGATGCAGTTGAGCGCCATGAACTGCGCCTGCATGTCGGTCGGAAAGGCCGGGTATTCGCTGGTGCGAAAGCCGATCGCCCGCGGCCGGCCGGAGGCGGACACGCGGATCCAGTCGTCGCCGCTGTCGATCTGCACGCCGGCATCGCGCAGCTTGTCGATCACGGCGTCGAGGTGGCGCGCGTTCGCCTGGCGCAGCAGCACGTCGCCGCCGGTCACGGCGACGGCGCAGAGGAACGTGCCGGTCTCGATGCGGTCCGGAATGATCCGGTGGTCGACACCACCGAGCGCCTTCACGCCCTCGATCACGATGCGGCTCGTGCCGTGGCCGGAGATCTTCGCGCCCATGGCGATCAGCATCTCGGCCAGGTCGGGGATCTCGGGCTCCTGGGCAGCGTTCTCGAGCACCGTCTCGCCTTCGGCCAGCGTCGCGGCCATCAGCAGGTTCTCGGTCCCGGTGACGGTCACCATGTCGGTCGTGATCCGCGCGCCCTTGAGCCGCGGCGCGCTCGCGAGGATGTAGCCGTGCTCGACCGTGATCTGCGCGCCCATCGCCTGCAGGCCCTTGATGTGCTGGTCGACCGGCCGCGAGCCGATGCCGCAGCCGCCGGGCAGCGAGACGCGCGCCTGACCGAAGCGGGCGAGGAGCGGGCCGAGCACCATGATCGAGGCGCGCATCGTCTTGACGAGGTCGTAGGGCGCGACCGGCTCGCCGACGTTCGACGCGCGCAGCGTCACCCGGTCCGGCGCCGCCGCCTCGCGGTCGATCGCCACGCCCATGTTGCCGAGCAGGGTCAGGATGGTGCTCACGTCCTGCAGGCGCGGCACGTTGCGCAGCGTCACCGGCTCGGCGGTCAGCAGCGCGGCGCACAGCTCCGGCAGCGCAGCGTTCTTGGCGCCGGAGATGGCGATTTCGCCGGTCAGGCGTCGGCCGCCGCGAATGTGAAGTTGGTCCATGGGTGGGGTGAAGGCGGGGCGGCCCGACGTTCACACGGCTTTCGGCGGTCGGCGCCGCGGTGGGCGGGCGCGGGGCCGGCAGCCACGGCGAACGCCGCAGCCAGGATCAGTGGGGGTGGGGTTGCGCCGAGGTCGGGCCGGCGGTGGAGGTGCGGGCCCACTCGTCGGGCGTCAGGGTTTTCATCGACAGCGCATGGATCTGCTCGCGCATCCGGTCGCCGAGCGCGCGGTAGACCTGCTGGTGGCGGGCCACCCGCGTCTGGCCGACGAACGCGGAGGAGACGATGGTCGAGAAAAAATGTCGGCCGTCGCCTTCGACCTCGATGTGCTCGCAGGCGAGCGCGTCAGCGATGAAGCGCTCGATATCGGCGGGAGTCGGATCGGCCATGATCGCCCGATTCTACGCAGCAACCGGCGGCCACGCGAACGCGGCGCGGCGCGGCGTTCAATGACGGATCTTGTAGCCCGTGCGCAGCAACTGCAGCGAGAGGCCGCAGACTGCCAGGAGGCTCACGCCGACGACGGCGAAGCTCGTCGTGGGCGCCACGTCGCTGACGCCGAAGAAGCCGTGGCGAAAGCCGTCGATCATGTAGAAGAACGGATTCAGCCGGCTGACCGCCCGGGCCCAGGGCGGCAACGAATGCACCGAATAGAAGACACCCGACAGAAACGTCATCGGCACGATGATGAAGTTCTGGAACGCGGCGATCTGGTCGAACTTTTCCGCCCACAAGCCGGCGACGAGCCCGAGCGCGCCCATCATCGCCGCGCCCATCAGCATGAAGCCGAGGATCCAGAAGGGGTTGGCGACCTGCAG
>CAZZWY010000562.1:0-3089 GCA_964657785.1 uncultured Acetobacteraceae bacterium | reverse complement strand
TTCCCCATGAAAATCCTCTGGTTCATCCCCACCCACGGCGACTCGCGCTATCTCGGCTCGACCAAGGGCGCGCGCGCCGCCACGTTCGACTACTTCCGCCAGATCGCGATCGCGGCCGACAGCCTCGGCTACGAAGGCGTGCTGATCCCGACCGGCCGCTCCTGCGAGGACCCGTGGATCATCGCGGCGAGCCTGCTGGGCGCGACGACGCGCCTGAAGTTCCTCGTCGCGCTGCGCCCCGGGCTGGTCCAGCCGGTGCAGTCGGCCCGCATGACGGCCACGCTCGACCGGCTCTCGGGCGGACGCGTGCTGGTCAATCTCGTGACCGGCGGCGACGCCGAAGAGCTCGCCGGCGACGGCCTTTTCCTCGAGCACTCGAAGCGCTACGAACTCTCGCGCGAGTTCATGACGATCTACCGCGAGACGCTGCGGCGCAGCCACGAGGCCGAAGCGTTCGACTTCGCCGGCGAGCAGCTCAGCGTGAAGGCGGCCAAGCTGCTTTACCCGCCGGTGCAGAACCCCTATCCGCCGCTTTTCTTCGGCGGTTCGTCGGCCGAGGCGCACGAGCTCGCGGCCGAGCAGTTCGACACCTACCTCACCTGGGGCGAACCGCCGGCCGCGGTGGCCGAGAAGGTCGCCGACGTGCGCCGCCGCGCCGCCCGCCACGGGCGCACGCTGAGCTACGGCATCCGCCTGCACGTCATCGTCCGCGAGACCGAGGGCGACGCCTGGCAGGCCGCCGCCGAACTCGTGTCGCAGCTCGACGAAGCGACCGTCGCCGCCGCGCAGCAGAAGCTGACCGCGATGGACTCGGTCGGCCAGCGGCGCATGGCCGAGCTCCACAAGGGCAAGTTCAACAAGGCCGACATCCGGGAAGGCCTGGAGGTGTCGCCCAATCTCTGGGCAGGCGTCGGGCTGGTGCGCGGCGGCGCGGGCACCGCGCTCGTCGGCAACCCGCAGCAGGTGGCGGACCGGATCAAGGAATACGCCGCGCTCGGACTCGATCACTTCATCTTCTCGGGCTACCCGCATCTGGAGGAAGCGCATCGGTTCGCCGAGCTCGTCTTCCCGCTGCTGCCGCTGGAGGTGCGCGAGCGGCTGCCGGGGCGCGCCCTGACCGGCCCGTTCGGCGAGATCATCGCCAACGGCTACGTGCCGAAACCGGCCGCACGCTGAGACCGCGGGCGCCGGCGACGCTCGCCGCGCCCCTCCCCAAACCTCCGGAGACCGACCATGTCCCAGCCCACCCCCCGCAGCGAATGGCGTTTCGAGACCGTCTCGGTGCACGGCGGCTATTCGCCCGAGCCGACGACCAAGGCGGTCGCGGTGCCGCTCTACCAGACCGTCGCCTACGCGTTCGACAACGCACAGCACGGCGCCGATCTCTTCGACCTGAAGGTGCCGGGCAACATCTACACCCGCATCATGAACCCGACGCAGGACGTGCTCGAGCAGCGCGTCGCGGCGCTCGAAGGCGGCATCGCGGCCCTCGCCCTCGCCTCGGGCCAGGCGGCGGTCACCTACGCGGTGCTGACGATCGCCGAGACGGGCGACAACATCGTCGCGAGCACCGCGCTCTACGGCGGCACCTACAACCTGTTCGCCCACACCCTGCCGCAATACGGCATCACGACGCGCTTCGCCGATCACCGCAACCCGGCCTCGTTCGAGCCGCTGATCGACGACAAGACCAAGGCGATCTTCGTCGAGTCGCTCGGCAACCCGGCGGGCAACGTGACCGACATCGCGGCGATCGCCGAGATCGCCCACCGCCACGGCGTCCCGCTGATCGTCGACAACACCGTGCCGACGCCCTATCTCTCGCGGCCGATCGAGCACGGCGCCGACATCGTCGTCCACTCGCTCACGAAGTACCTCGGCGGCCACGGCACGAGCGTCGGCGGCGCGATCGTCGATTCGGGCAAGTTCCCATGGGCGCAGCACAAGGCGCGCTTCAAGCGGCTCAACGAGCCGGACGTGAGCTACCACGGCGTGGTCTACACCGAAGCGCTCGGGCCGGCCGCCTACATCGGCCGGGCGCGCGTCGTGCCGCTGCGCAACATCGGCGCGGCGATCTCGCCTTTCAACGCCTGGCTCATCCTGCAGGGCATCGAGACGCTCGCGCTCCGCATGGACCGCATCAACGACAACGCGCTCGCCGTCGCCGAGCACCTCGAGCGCCACGTGAAGGTCGCCTGGGTCAACTACGCCGGGCTCGAGGGCCATCCCGACCACCGGCTCGCGCAGAAGTACCTCTCGGGCAAGGCCTCGGGGCTGCTGACCTTCGGCGTGAAGAGCGCCCGCGGCGAGGGGCGCGCGGCCGGCGCGCGCTTTCTCGACGCGCTGCAGCTCTTCACCCGGCTCGTCAACATCGGCGACGCGAAGTCGCTCGCGACGCACCCGGCCTCGACGACGCATCGCCAGCTCTCGCCCGCCGAACTCGACCGGGCCGGGGTGAGCGAAGACACGGTGCGCCTCTCGGTCGGCATCGAGCACATTGCCGACCTGCTCGCCGACCTCGATCAGGCGCTGGCGGCGGTGTAGCGCGGGGAGCGGTCGCGCAGTCGCTTGGAAGACGCGGCGGCGGCCGGACGAGAATGAGCCGCGTCAACTCGCCAAAGGTCGATCCCATGAACGTCGCCAACGCCACGGTCCTCATCACCGGCGCCAATCGCGGCATCGGCCTGGCCTTCGCCACGGCCGCGCTCGCCCGCGGTGCGCGCAAGGTCTACGCCGGCGCACGCGACCCGCAGACGGTGACACTGGCGGGCGCCACGCCGATCCGGCTCGACGTGACCTCGCCTGCCGACGTCGCCGCGGCCGTCGCGGCGGCCGGCGACGTGACGCTGGTCATCAACAACGCCGGCGTGCTGCGTGCCGGCACCTTCCTGGCGGCCGGTGCCGAAGCGAGCCTGCGCGAGCAACTCGAGACCAACGTCTTCGGCGTGCTCCGCATGAGTCAGGCGTTCGCGCCGGTGCTCGCGACGCTGGGACCTGAAGACGGTCGGCTGTTGGATTACTACCTCCGTATGCCGACCGAGAAGGCGCTAGCCGTTCCGGTAGTCGGACCCGGCGTTTACTTCGCATAC
>CAZZWY010000561.1:0-3093 GCA_964657785.1 uncultured Acetobacteraceae bacterium | reverse complement strand
CGATCTGGGGTGTCCGCTGCGGTGCGAGGTGCCGGCTTGGTCAAGGCGGCCGAGCGCTCTTCAGCCCGCGGCCGGCAGCAGCCGCGCCAGCCCGGCGCCGGCGAGCTCGCCGATGCGCGTCAGGAAGTCGGTGCCCATGTCGGCGGTGTAGCGGGTCGGGTCGGGCGAGGCGAGCACCAGCAGGCCGAACACCGGCCCGTTCGCCCCGGTGCGCAACGGGATCATCGCGATCGACAGCGCCGCCGTCGGCTCGTCGAGCCACTGCGCGGCCTCGAAGCCGGAATTGATGCCGCAGTAGGGTTGCGTCAGGCTGGCGGTGAAGCTCTTCACGTCGTCCGTCACCGGCTGCGCGAACGGCTCGGCCGCATGGTCCGCGGCAGCGCCCCAGAGCCGGACGCCGCCCTGCGGGATCAGGAAGCGGTCGGTCAGCTCGCGCACCAGCACCCCGGGCAGCGCGGCGGGGTCGGCGGTCTGCATCATGGCGAGCGTCCAGGCGTGCAGCTTGTCGGCGATCGTGGTGTTTTCCTGGCCGAACCGGATCATCTCGATGAGGCGGTGCTCGAGCCCGCGGATCTTCTCGCGCAGCATCTCCATCTGCCGTTCCTGCAGCGAGACCGCGCGCTGGCCGTGCGGGCTCGTCAGCTGAACCGCGGCGAGCAGCTCGGCGTGGCGCTCGAAGAAGCCGGGCGTGTGGACGAGGTAGTCGGCGATGTCGGATTCGGTGATGCCCTGGACGCCGTTGGAGGTGGTCATGGAAGCGTGGCTTTCTGGAGGATGTTCACAACGCGATTCACCCCGCGATCACACCGCGGTTCGCGACGCGGTGATCGAACGCGTTCACAAGTCGATCTGCCCGTCGAACACGGTCTCGGCCGGGCCTGTCATCAGCACATGCCCGTCGCCGCCCGGCCAGTCGATGGTGAGCACGCCGCCGCGCGTCTCGACATCGACCCGGGCGTCGAGCAGGCCGAGCCGGATGCCGAGCACGACGGCGGCACAGGCGCCCGTGCCGCAGGCCAGCGTCTCGCCGGCGTCGCGTTCGTGCACGCGCAACCGGACGTGCCCGCGGTCGACGACCTGCAGGAAGCCGGCGTTGACGCGGCGCGGGAAGCGCGGGTGCGACTCGATCCGCGGGCCCTGGGTCGCGACGGGGGCAGTGTCGACATCGCCGACGATCTGCACCGCGTGCGGGTTGCCCATCGAGAGCACGGCGACCTCGACCGGCTCCCGGCCGTCGTCGAGGTCGAGCGACCAGAGCGGCAAGCCGGCAACCGTGCGCGGCACGAGGCCGGTCGGATCGAAGGGAACCCGGGGGGGGTCGAACACCGGCACGTTCATGTCGACGGCGACGCGGTCGTCGTCCTGCAGCCGCAGCTCGAGCACGTTGTTGACGGTCTCGACGCGCAGCGTGCGTTGTGTCGTCAGCCCGTGGTCGCGCACGAAGCGGACGAAGCAGCGCGCGCCGTTGCCGCAGTGCTCGACCTCCTCGCCGCTTGCGCCGTTGTAGATGCGGTAGCGGAAATCGATGCCGGGGGTGGTGCTGCGTTCGACGACGAGGATCTGGTCGGCGCCGACGCCGAAGCGCCGGTCGGCGAGCCGGCGCAACTCCGCGGCGCCGAGCGCGAGCGGCGCGCTCGTCGCGTCGAGCACGACGAAGTCGTTGCCGGCGCCTTGCATCTTGGTGAAGCGCAGAGTCGTCATTGCTGGATTCTCGCCGACGCAGGCCGCTTCAATACAGGCCGGGCTCACCCGCCGGCCGCGTCTTGAAGCGCTTGTGCACCCAGAGGTACTGGGCCGGGTCGCGGCGGATCTCGGATTCGATCCAGCGGTTCATCCGGGCGGTATCGGCGAGCGGGTCGGCGCTCGGGAAATCGGTCCACGGCGGCATGAAGCGGACGCGGTAGCCGGCGCCCCCCGGCAGCACCTCGGCGACGACCGGCTGCACGATCATGTCGAGCGCGCGCGCCAGCCGCGAGGGCGCGGTCAGCGTCGCGGCGGGAATGCCGAAGAACGGCACGAAGGCGGCGTCGCGCTCGCCGAAATCCATGTCGGGCAGGTTGAAGAAGGCGTCGCCCCGACGGATGGCCCGGAACAGCGCCCGGCCCGAATCGTCGCGCGGGAAGATCTCGGCGTTGCCCAGGCGCAGGCGGCCGCGGCGGATCGCGGCGTCCATCGCCGGGTCGCTCTGTTCCTGGTAGATCGAGATGCCCTTCCTCTTCTGGAAGAGCAGCACCGAGGAGCCGGCCACGTCGAGGCCGAGGAAGTGCGGCACCAGCCACATCACCGGCCGGGCGCTGCGCTCGGCGAGGCGGACGTCCCCCTCGACCTGGATGAGGCGCCGCAGCCGCGCCGGCGAGGCGTACATCAGCAGGCCGCGTTCGAGGAGGCTGCGGCCGAGCCAGCGGAAGTGCTCGCGCGCCAGCGCCTCGCGGTCAGGGGCGGGCAGGGCCGGGAAGCACAGCTCCAGGTTGCGCAGCGCGATCCGCCGGCGCTTCGCGACCAGCGTGTAGAGCGCTGTGCCGAGACCGCGCCCGAGGGCCGCCTGCGCGCCGAGCGGCAGCCAGTGGACCGCCCACAGCAGGGCCAGCAGGAAACGGGTGGCCAAGGTGCGCTGCGAAAGTCAGGAAGGAGGAGCGTCGGTGGATGCGGAGCGCGGCTTCTTGTAGCGGTTGTAGCCCCAGAGATATTGCTCGGGCCGCTGCAGGATCAGCCGCTCCATCGCCCGGTTCACGGCCGCGGCGGATTCTGCCTGAGCGCCCGGATCGGCCGGCAACTCGTCGCCGAAGTCGCAGACGCGGATCCGGAAGCCCGCGCCGCGCGGCAGACGTTCGCCCCAGATCAGCAGCAGCGCCGCACCGGTCTGCTGCGCCAGCCGCGCCGCGAGCGTCATCGTGTAGGCGGGTTCGCCGAAGAACGGCGCCCAGACGCCCATGCCGTCGGGCGGAACCTGATCCGGCAGGAGGCCGACGGCCTGGCCCTGGCGGAGCGCGCGCAGCATCTGGCGCACGCCGGCGAGCGTGGCGGGCGCCGTCAGCAGCCCCGGGCGTTCGCGCGACCCGTCCATGAGGCGCCGCACGGCGGCCTTGCGCGCCG
>CAZZWY010000560.1:0-3116 GCA_964657785.1 uncultured Acetobacteraceae bacterium | reverse complement strand
GGGAGCTGCTGGGTCATCGGCGCATCGACCCACATGATCGTCTGGATGTTGACCAGCGTTGAGTCGTGCGGTGCAAGACCGAGTTTCGCCGACGGGACCAGTCGAACCACCCGATCCCGCACTATTTCCGCGGTGATCACCGGCTTTGCGGGTTTCGTGCACACCATGCCGTTCAGCGTCCAGGTGCCATTGGTCTGCTTTTGAACTCTGACTGATGCACTCGTCGCGCCGGGTGCAGCCTGCGTGCATTGAAAGACCCAATTTCCGCAACTGTTTGCATCGTCAGCGGCTTCAGGGTCGCCAAGCCCTGTCAGCTCACCCGCAGCGTCTCCGCCGCATGCCACAAGTTGCTTTGCCCCAACTGGCGCGGGTGAACCACCTTCAGGATGACTTGCGGCTTTCGAAGAAGATCCGGATCTTCCTGAGACTGATACCCCACCCGATATCGAACAAGATCGGAGGCTGCCTACTTCGCCGCAGTTTTGCGCCAACGATTTGGCGACTGGAAAGACGAAGACCTCTGCGAAAAGTAAAATCGACAAGGCCGCTGCAGTAAATTTCATCTCACCACATGGCCCTTCTGTACCGCGGTCCAGGCGTGGCCGTTCCACCGTACCCAGAGCCTAAAAATCATAGATTTTACGGCGGTGTCGCTCCGTAGGGTCTTGCCCAATGCGTTCACAACCCGAAGCTGGTGTTCTCCAAGATCCACGTCAACGGCTTGGTCAGCGCCATTACGCCCATCATTGGGCGCAAATGTGCTACTGCGAAGAATTAGGCGCCCACCCGAGAAATGCTCGCCAATCCTTGCTGCCTGCTTAAATCCACTTACTGCCAAGGCGCAGTCCGTGCAACTCGGTGCAGAGTTTTCTGACATCAATGTTGTATCCATTGTTGCGTAAGCCCAGTCCAACGTCAGAAACCAAAACGTAGCGAAAGCGAGCGCGCCGCTGCTCGTATTCCGCAGTGATTCTGCCGGGTAGGTCGGAGGCTTCTCGCCGGGACGCACATTGGGGCCGGTGGTGGCGACGGTCGGGGTCGGCGTCGGGGCGACCGAGGTGACCGGCGTGCTGGACGGCGAAGCGCTGGTGGGCAGCGTGGAGGTCGGGCTGGACGTGGCGCCGCCCGAGCCGCTGCTGGTGCACGCGACCGCCCCGGCCAGAATCAGGGCAAGCGGTGCAATCCCCCACTTTCGCACGCTGTAGATCCTCGCAAGTCCTCAGCGACGTCGCAGCTTTTCCACAACCCCAGACAGCGTCGGCTGGGCGAACCGTCGATGAGAGCCCCCTGACACAGGCGTCAGGTTCGCCTGCGGCCAGAAGCCCGGTCGGGCTACCGTCGAAGCATGTCTGAAACGCAGAGCGTGCTGGGTGTCGCGCAGCCGCCGGTCACCACCACGCAACTGCAGCAGGCGAAGAACGCCATGCTGCGCTATCGGATCATGGCGTTCGCCACGGGCGTCGTGCTGGTCACCGCCTGCCTGTCGTGGATCTTCGAGAACGGCACGACGGCGAACAGCGTCGTCTGGGTCGCCCACGGCTGGCTGTTCATCGTCTACGTCATCTCGACGGCGCTGCTCGGCATCAAGCTGCGGTGGCCGCTGGCGCGCTACGGGCTGGTCATGCTGGCCGGCACGATCCCGACGATGTCGTTCGTCGCCGAGCACTACGTCACCGAGGCCGCGAAGCACGGGGCTCAGCCCAGCGAGGCGGCCTGACCGCCGAGACCGTCCATCAGCTCTGTGCGGGCCCGCGCGACGCGTGAGCGGATCGTGCCGATCGGGCACGACAGCACGTCGGCGGCCTCGGCGTAGGACAACCCCAGGACCTGGGTGAGGACGAACGCCTCGCGGCGGTCCGGCTCGAGCGCCGAGACGAGCAGCCGTATCGCGACGCCACCCGACGGATCGGCCTCGACGCGGGAATCAGCAGGCAGCAGACGTTCGCGCACTGCCGAGCGCACCGCGTCGGCACAGGCCCGCCGTGCGATCGACAGCAGCCAGGTCCGCGCCGATGACCGGCCCAGGAATCGGTGCAGTGACCCGAACGCCCGCGCATAGGTGTCCTGCGTCAGGTCGTCGGCCTGCTGCGTCGAACCGAGTGCGGCGCACAGCCGCCAGACATCGGCCTGCGTTGCTCGTACGAACGCCGCTGCTGCCGCCGCATCGCCGCGCCGAGCGCGCAGTGCCAGCGCAGTGATCTCGTCCCTGGCGTCGTCCATCGAGATTCAAAATACGCGGGAACTTCGAGAGCACCTCGTGCGACTAGAGCAGATGTGAGGTGTGATCGGTACCGGACTGCGGCGTCCGCGCGCATGGACGGCGAGCCGCTGGGCATGTCGACGTCTGCCCTCGACGCCCACCTGGCCGCCTGCGCCGACTGCCGGACGTGGGTCGGGCAGGCCGGGCGCATCACCCGCACGGCACGACTCGATGCGACGCAGGTACCCGATCTCGCCGACCGCATCGTCGCCGACATCGTGCTGCCGGCCCGTCGCGTCCACCGTCGACGCACCCTGCTGCGCATCGCACTGCTCGTCGCGGGACTCGTGCAGCTCGCGATCGGGCTACCCGACCTCGTCGGCGACAGCATCGGGATGGCGATGTCCACGCACGGCGCGCACGAGATGGCTGCGTGGAACCTGGCCGTCGCCGCCGCATTCATCGCCGCCGCATGGCTGCCGCGTCGTGCGGCCGGCCTCATCCCGCTGCTGTCGACGTTCCTGGCGATCCTCGTGGCGCTGTCCGTCCGCGACATCGTGACCGGAGCGGTGGGCATCGACCGGCTCTCGACGCACGCCGCCGCGCTGACCGGACTGATGCTGCTGATCTTCCTCGACCGCACCGAACGCGCGATCCGACCCGGCCCGGCCCAGCAGCTCGACGTCCAGGCCAGCGACGGGCCCACGGACCTGCGGACGGTCGCGTAACCCGTGAAGCGTCTCGTCCTGCTGTTGCTCGGGGTGCTCGGTGCCGGGCTGCTGCTCGCCGCGCCGGCCGAGGCGCACGCCACGGTCGTCACCTCGACCCCCGCCGACGGCTCGCGTCTGACCAAGGCCCCGAGCAGCGTCACCATCGTGTTCGACGAGAGCGTCGGCCTGGGCGGGATCGGCTACCT
>CAZZWY010000559.1:0-3119 GCA_964657785.1 uncultured Acetobacteraceae bacterium | reverse complement strand
ATGCCGAGGGTGAGCGTGAGCCCGGTCGAGAGCGAGACGATCGCCACCGCGGGGATCGTGAGGCCGATGCTCGCGAGCGCCGAGCCGAGGGCGAGGTTCAGGCTCGTCTGCAGGCGGTTCGCCCGCGCCGCGCGAACCGCGGCGATGCCCTCGGGCAAGAGCACGACGAGCGCGATGATCACGCCGACCAGCGCCTTCGGTGCGCGCACCGCCGCGACGGCCGCCTCGATGCTCGGCGAAAGCGCCTTGCCGAGCGCCACCACCGCCACGAGGCTGACGATCAGCAACCCGCTGCTCCAGAGGGCGACGCGGGTGCTCGGCGGCACCGCATGGACCTCGTCCGGGGCGTCGATGGACAAAAAGTAGTCGCGATGGCGCACCGTCTGCACCAGCACGAAGGTGAGGTAGAGGCCGACCGCGACGATCGCGATGAAGGTGAGCTGGCTTCCCGAATAGGCCGGGCCCGGGTTGCTCACGGTGTAGTTCGGCAGCACCAGGGTCAGCACGACGATGGCCGCCAGCGTCGCGAGCGAGGCGCTCACGCCGTGCAGGCCGAAGGTCTGCTCGTGGTGATGCGCGCCGCCGACGATCAGGCAGAGCCCGACGATGCCGTTCAGGATGATCATCACCGCGGCGAAGACGGTGTCGCGGGCGAGCGTCGCCGAGCCCGGCCCGCCCGCCAGCATCAGCGAGACGATCAAGCCGACCTCGATCACCGTGACCGCGATCGCCAGCAGCAAGGTACCGAACGGCTCGCCGACCCGGTGCGCGACCACCTCTGCGTGATGCACCGCCGCCAGCACCGCGCCGACCAGCCCGACTGCGACGAGGGCCCAGAACGCACCACCGAAGCCGGCCTGCGCCCCGCCCCAGAGCAGCCAGGCGACGACCGGTGCCGCGACCGTCCAGACGGGCAATGCCGTCGAACGCGTCATCGCCCGCGGTCGCGCGTCACTTCGCGGTCGGCATCACGAATTCGGCGCCCTTCGCGATCGTCGAGGGCCAGCGCTGCATCACCGATTTCTG
The DNA here is from genome assembly GCA_964657785.1 of uncultured Acetobacteraceae bacterium. Lineage (GTDB taxonomy): Bacteria > Pseudomonadota > Gammaproteobacteria > Burkholderiales > Burkholderiaceae_C > LMDS01. The sequence continues at coordinate 2,093 of CAZZWY010000559.1, read as the reverse complement.
GCGGGTGTAGAAGCGCACGCCTTCCTCGCCGTAGGCATGCATGTCGCCGAAGAGCGATCGCTTCCAGCCGCCGAAGCCGTGCCAGGCCATCGGCACCGGGATCGGCACGTTGATGCCGACCATGCCGACCTGGATGCGGCGGGAGAACTCGCGGGCGACGTTGCCGTCGCTCGTGAAGCAGGCCACGCCGTTGCCGAACTCGTGGGCGTTGACGAGGTCGACCGCGGCCGCGAGGTCGGGCACGCGAACGCAGGAGAGCACCGGGCCGAAGATCTCCTCGCGGTAGATCTTCATGTCGGGCGTCACATGGTCGAACAGGCTGCCGCCGGTAAAGAAGCCCTCTTCATGACCCGGCACCTCCACGCCGCGGCCGTCGACGACAAGCGTCGCGCCTTCCTCGAGCCCGCTCGCGATGTAGCTCTCCACTTTCTCGAGCGCCTGGCGCGTGACGAGCGGGCCCATCTCGGCGTCGAGCTCCATGCCGTTCCTGATCTTCAGCGTCTTGGCTCGCGCCGCGAGCTTCGGGATCAGCTTCTCGGCGACATCGCCCACCAGCACCGCGACGCTGATCGCCATGCAGCGCTCGCCGGCCGAGCCGTAGGCCGCGCCGATCAGCGCGTCGACCGCCTGCTCGATGTCGGCGTCCGGCATCACGACCATGTGGTTCTTCGCGCCGCCGAGGGCCTGCACGCGCTTGGCCGATCGGGCCCCGGTCTCGTAGATGTACTGGGCGATCGGCGTCGAGCCGACGAACGAGAGCGCCTTCACGTCGGGGTGCGTCAGCAACGCGTCGACCGCGACCCTGTCGCCCTGCACGACGTTGAAGACGCCGTGCGGCAGGCCGGCCTTCGTCAGCAGCTCGCCCATGAAGATCGACGCCGAAGGGTCGCGTTCGCTCGGCTTCAGGATGAAGGCGTTGCCGCAGGCGATCGCGACCGGGAACATCCACATCGGGACCATGACGGGGAAGTTGAACGGCGTGATGCCGGCGACGACGCCGAGCGGCTGGCGCAGCGTCCAGTTGTCGATGCCGGTCGAGACCTGGTCGGTGAAATCTCCCTTGAGCAACTGCGGCACGCCGCAAGCGAATTCGACGATGTCGATGCCGCGCGAGACTTCGCCCTGCGCGTCGGTGAAGACCTTGCCGTGTTCGGCGGTGATCATCGCGGCCAGCGTGTCGCGGTGCTGCATCAGCAGTTCGAGGAACTTGTTCATCACCCGTGCCCGGCGGATCGGCGGGACGTCGGCCCAGGCCGGTGCGGCAGCGCGGGCGCTCGCCACGGCCGCCTCGACTTCCTCGACGGAGGCGAGCGCCACCTGCCGCGCGACCGCGCCGGTGGCCGGGTTGAAGACCGGCTGGCGCCGGCCGGAGCGGCTCGCAACGGCCCGGCCGTCGATGAAATGTCCGACCTCGGTGGTGGCGGTGAATGCGTCGACGGCGCCCATGCTGACTGCTCCGGTTGAAGTCGTTTGATGCAGTCTACGGCAGCAGCGACCGCAAAAAAAACCCGCCTGCGTGTGCGGGCGGGTTTGAAGTCCTCCGGAAAGGACGTCGTTGGACTGGTTGCGGCCTCTGGCTTCTGGTCGGGGTGCCGAGCGTTGGGGGCCCTGGAATGCGTGCGAGTCTCGAAAGACCGTGTGACAGCAATGAAGAAGATTCTCGAGAGGCCCCCCGGGCCGCGCCATCCCCAGTTCGGGGGAGCGCGGCCGCGCCCGCTGCAGGCGATCGCAAACTAGTTCACGCCGGCCGCGCCGACGCGACAATCACCCCATGCCGGCTCCCACTTCGCGCTCGTCCTCGCATCCGGCACGGCCGCTCACGGATGTCGAGATCGACGAACTGCAGCGCCTCCTCGACGCCGTGCCTGCGCCGCTCGAGCCGTTCGACGTCAGCATGCTCGACGGCTTCCTCTGCGGGCTGCTCGTCCAGCCCGAGACGGTGCCGCCCCGGCGCTGGCTGCCGCACGTCACCGATGCCGACGGCCGGGCGCTGCCCGCCGGATTCGACACCCGGCGCCTCGTCGAACTGACCCTGCATCGCCACGCCGAACTCGGCAACGCCATCGCCCGGCGCCAGTGGTTCGACCCCTGGG
>CAZZWY010000558.1:0-3122 GCA_964657785.1 uncultured Acetobacteraceae bacterium | reverse complement strand
CCGCGATCGTCTGGGCGCACAACGGGCTGCTCAACGTCGACCAGGTGAAGATGTCGAAGTCGCTCGGCAACTTCTTCACCATCCGCGACGTCCTCGGGCGCTACGACGGCGAGACGATCCGCTTCTTCATGCTGCGCACGCACTACCGGAGCCCCGTCAATTTCAGCGACGCGACGCTCGACGACGCCCGCAATTCGCTGCGCCGGCTCTACACCGCGCTCGACGGCGTGGACATCGGACCGTTCGACGCTGACGCGCTCGACTGGGACGCCCCGCCGGCGGCCGCCTTCCGCGCCGCGATGAACGACGATTTCAATACGCCGGAGGCGGTGGCGGTCCTGTTCGAGCTCGCCGGCGAGCTCAACCGCAGCCGGGCGCCCGCCACCGCGCGGCTCCTGCGCGCGCTCGCCGCGACGCTCGGCGTGCTGCAACAAGCGCCGCGCGCCTACCTGCAGGGCGGCAGCGGCGTCGACGAAGCGCGCATCGACGCACTGATTGCCGAGCGGGCCGCCGCGAAGGCAGCGCGTGACTTCGGCCGCGCCGATGCGATTCGCGCGGCTCTCCTCGAAGACGGCATCGAGCTGCAGGACTCTCCGCAGGGCACGAGTTGGGTGAAAGCCTGATGGCGGCTCGCTCCGTGAAAGCCGCAGGCGCGGCGGCGCCGGTGCTGGAAGCGCTCAAGACCGCCTCGCCGGAGACCCCGCGGGTCAAACCGGCGTACTGGGACGAGGCCTGCAAGCACCTCATGAAGCGCGACCGGGTGATGCGAAAGCTCATTCCGACGCTCGGCGACGGATGTCTGCAAAGCCGGGGCGATGCGTTCACGACGCTTGCCCGGTCGATCGTCGGCCAACAGATTTCGGTCAAGGCGGCGCAATCGGTCTGGAACCGGTTCGCGCTGTTGTTCGGCGAGCCGTCGGAGCACGTCCTGCCGGGCGGCGTGCTCGGCCTCGAGCCGGCGCAGATCCGTTCGGCGGGACTCTCCGCGCGAAAGGTCGAGTACCTGATCGATCTGGCCCACCATTTCGGTTCGGGCGCAGTGCACGTGGGGCAATGGGACGCGATGGACGACGAGCCCATCATCGAGGAACTCGTCGCCATCCGCGGCATCGGGCGCTGGACGGCGGAGATGTTCCTGATCTTCCACCTCATGCGGCCCGACGTGCTGCCGCTCGACGACGTCGGCCTGCTCAAGGGCATCAGCCACAACTACTTCAGCGGCGAGCCGGTTTCGCGTGCCGAAGCGCGGGAGGTCGGCGAGGCCTGGGCGCCTTTTCGCTCGGTCGCCACATGGTACATTTGGCGCAGTCTGGAGCCTTTGCCGGTCGTGTATTGACGTCAGATGGCTGGCGTCGACGCCTGTCCTCAACAGAACACGCGCACCGCAGCGGCCTCGCCGGGGCGGGCCCTCGACGACGCTGTCGATGAATCCGGACTTCACCCGATGAGCAAACGACATTTCCTCGAATTCGAGCAACCGGTCTCCGACCTGGAATCGAAGATCGAAGAGTTGCGCTATGTGCAGAACGAGTCGGCCGTCGACATCTCCGAGGAGATCGACCGGCTCGGCAAGAAGAGCCTGCAGCTCACCAAGGAGATCTACTCGAGCCTGACGCCGTGGCAGGTGACGCAGATCGCGCGGCATCCGCAACGGCCCTACACGCTCGATTACGTCGGCGAGATCTTCACCGACTTCGAAGAGCTGCATGGCGACCGCGCGTTTGCCGACGACCAGTCGATCGTCGGTGGCTTGGCGCGCTTCAATGGGCAGGCGTGCATGGTGCTCGGCCACCAGAAAGGTCGCGACACCAAGGAGCGCGGCCTGCGCAATTTCGGCATGTCGCGTCCGGAGGGTTACCGCAAGGCCTTGCGGCTGATGAAGCTCGCGGAGAAGTTCAATCTGCCGGTCTTCACCTTCGTCGACACGCCGGGCGCCTATCCCGGCATCGGTGCGGAGGAACGGAGCCAGTCGGAGGCGATTGGCCGCAACATCTTCGAGATGGCGCAGCTCGAAGTGCCGATCATCGTGACCATCATCGGCGAGGGCGGCTCGGGCGGTGCGCTCGCGATCAGCGTCGGTGACCAGCTGCTCATGCTGCAGTACTCGATCTATTCGGTGATCTCGCCGGAGGGCTGTGCCTCGATCCTCTGGAAGACGTCCGAGCGCGCCTCCGATGCCGCCGACGCGCTCGGCATCACGGCGCACCGGCTGAAGGCGCTCGGCCTCGTCGACAAGATCGTCAACGAACCGGTCGGCGGCGCGCACCGCGAAACCCGGCAGATGGCCGCGCTCCTCAAGCGCGCCCTGAACGACGCGCTGCGCCAGGTCAGCGACCTCACGCCGAAGGAATTGCTGCAGCGCCGCTATGAGCGCCTCCAGGCCTACGGCCGTTACACCGACACCACCCAGCGCTGAGACCGGCCGCGAGGGCCGTGGCGACGAACGCCCGGCGACGGTCGCCGTCGCATACAGCGGCGGCCGCGATTCGACCGCGTTGCTGCATGCGACCCTGACCCAGGCCGCGGCGGCCGAACTCCATGTGCTGGCGCTCCACATCCACCATGGCCTGAGCCCGCAGGCGGATGCCTGGCTCGCGCATTGCGAAGCGCAGTGCCTCCAGTGGGCGCGCGATGGCCTGGCCGTGGAATTCGTGGCGCATCGCCTGTCGACCCGACCGGCGCCGGGCCAGAGCGTCGAGGCATGGGCGCGCGAGGCGCGTTACGCCGCGCTCGCGCGCCTGGCGCTCGGCCGCGGGGCGCAGGTCGTGCTGCTGGCGCACCACCGGCGCGATCAGGCCGAAACGTTCTTGCTCCAGGCGCTCCGCGGCGGCGGTGTCGCGGCGCTCGCGGCCATGCCGGAACGCATCGACCGTCTCGGCGTCACCTGGCTGCGCCCCTGGTTGCAGCGCCCCCGCGAGGACATCGACGCCTACGTCGCCCGGCAGGGTCTGGCGCACATCGAGGACGACACCAACGAGGACCTGCGTTTTGCGCGCAACCGGCTGCGCCTGGCAGTCTGGCCCGCCCTCGGCGAGGCGTTCGGATCGGCCGAGGCGGCACTCGCCCGGTCGGCCCGCTGGGCGCAGGACGCGGACGCGGCGCTGGCCGAACTCGCGCTGATC